>JBKBTB010000306.1:0-1991 GCA_046291015.1 Exilispira sp.
TTAAATATTGAACCCAGACTTTGATATTTAAAATGATTTTTAGATAAGCGGTATTCTTCTATGCTTTTCATCTTTAATAAAATTTCATCGTTTAAAGAAAAGCATTGAAATATAATATTTTGCAATTCAGATTGTAAATACTTTTTATATTTCAAAAGATTAAAAATATTTTTAATAGAGAAAAATTTATAAAACTTATTTAAGTCAGAATATTTTTTTCTAGATCTATTTAATAAAAATTTAAGTTTATTTAATTCAAATTTTTCAATTTCTATATAAGGTATATTATTATTAAGTTGAAATCTATCTCTTTTAAGTTTATCGAAGTATATTTTTAATATAATCCAGTTATTTTTTTCCTGAAAAATAGAATGCTTGTAAGAAAATTGTGAATCTTTTTGTTCAATTTCTCTAATTTCATTGTCAGATAAATCAATATATAAAATTTTTGAAATAAAAGAGCCCAATTCAAATCTATCATATTTTACATTCATATAGGTTGCAGCCCCAATTGTTCCCGGTAAAAGATAAAGAAAATAAAGATCATCAAGTCCAGAAAAAGGTAATAAACTAACAGGAAAACCGGCAGATACAATTATTTTTTCTTCATCTATCTCAAAATCATTGAAGTTTTGCAAGCTTATGAAAAAAATATCATCTTTAATTTTTTCTGAAAATAAAATATTTGCACCACTTCCGAAAATAAATGGTTTTAAGCCATGGGAGTTACAGAATTTAATGGCAAAATCAAATTGCTCAAGATTTTGAGGTTTTGCAAAAAATCTTGCCTTCCCGCCAATTTTAATAGTACTATAATTTGAAAGATAAATATTTTGATAAATTTTTAATCCAATTTTATGATTTTTTATTAAATTCATAATATGAATTTAACCGAAATTTATAAAGATAAAATACAAAAAAAAGGTAAGTTAATTTTATAAATTGTAAAGAAGATTAAAGGATTTATTTAAGAATATTATGTTATAGAGAATAAAATTATAAAGAATAAAAGGATGGAAAAAGAATCTGTATAAAAAATGGTATAATATTAAAAAACATATTATAATAAAGTTATGAATAAAATATTATAGATTAAAAATTATACCGATAGAAAAATTCTAAGGTTAAAAAAGGATTCTGGCAAAAAATAAATTTATGAATAACAGGCAGATAAGGGCTATTTTTCTTGTTATTTTGATCATAATATTGTTTATACTGGTGTTTTTAATATTCAAACCATTTTTCACCCTTATTTTATGGGCAACAGTTTTAACTATAATGATAAGACCACTTTACAGTAATATTACATTAAAATTTAAATTTGTATCAAAAAGCGACTTTTTAAAAAGAATAATTGCTGCTATTTTCTCATTATTAATTGTTCTTATCATCATAGTTCCAGTTATAATTATATTTTATAGACTTTCCATTGAATTCAAACAATTTTCTATCTGGATAGATAATATATTGAAAACAAGTGAGAAAATTTCTTTTGAAAACTTAAATAATTTTATTGAAAAGATTGTTTATAAATTAACAGCAATTTCTATAGAATTTGATATAATCGAAGAAATCACAAAGTTTATTAAGATAAAAAGTTTTGAATTAACACCTATCATTACAACATTATTGTCTAAAATCATTAACACCGTTGTAGGTGTTTTCTTTTTGATGCTGACAATTTATTTTATGTTAACAGATGGTGAAATACTGGTAAAATATTTTAAAGATGCACTTCCTATTGATAATAAATATATTAACAACTTTTCATCAAAAGTATATCAGGTTATGGATATAATTATAAAAGGTTATTTTATTATAGGTTTTTACCAATCTATTGTTCTTTTTTTACTTTTAATGATATTCAAATATTCAAACCCATTTTTATTTTCTACTATTACATTTATTTCATCATTCATACCAATGTTAGGTGCAACAGTTGTATGGCTCCCAATAGCCTTTCTTATTGGAATAACTAAAAATATATTCAG
>JBKBTB010000307.1:0-1986 GCA_046291015.1 Exilispira sp.
AAATTTTAGAAGGTTAAAAATTATGATTCCTTCAATATACAATATACTTCAAAAATTTTCCGGCAGAGATCAAAAAAAAAGTGGAAAGCTCGAAAGGGCTGCCACTATAAAAAGGGAGAAAAAAACTTTTGATCAAATACTTTTCGAAAAAAGAGTAGAAGATATTATTTTACAATACGAAAATACAGATCCTTCAACTTTAATTTCCATAATTGATGAAGCCGGTAAAAAATATAAAAAAGATAGAAATGAAAATGATTTAGCCAGTTATAAGAGCCTTCTTGCATCATTTATTATTCTTTGCGAAAGGAAGGCATATAGAATAAAGATAATTAAAAGTAAAAAGGATCCACTATTAGAAGATGAAGTTGATTATATTATTGTTGAGATAGAAAAAAGGCTTTTAGCACTTATGGAAAGTTTTATACTCTCTCAAAAACAGATTATTGATTTAATCGATGAGGTAGAAGGTTTGATATTTAAAATTTCAGTCTAAGATTATTAAAAGATTATAAGATAATCGATGTGAATGATTAAAAAATTAAATATAAAAAATGTTAAATATTAAAGTTAATAAAATATAAGGGATTTTTATGTATCTTTATAGATGTAGATTGTTATATTCAAAGGCAATAATGGATTTTTATTCAAATAGTTTCTACAAGATTTCGGAACATTCCATAGTTAAAGTCGAAACAAAGCATGGTCTTGATCTGGCAATTTTTTTAAATAAAATTTTAACTATTGAGGATAAAGAATTTGAAGAGATATTAAAAATTCAGGCAACAATGGCTGCGGTGGATGAAAGTGTTGAAAATATCGATAGCAATGTTGATTTTGTAAATGGTAGCAATTTTGAAAGTAATAAAGCAGGTAATCAAACAAATATAAATAATCAGAATATCAATCAGAATAATCTTCAAAATAGCAATCAAACAAATACTGGAAATAATTCTATAAATCAGTCTATCGATAAGATAAATGCTGAAAGGTTAAATGATAAATTAAATAAAAAAAGATTGATAAAGATTGAAGGGAAATTTACAGGGAATGCAACTGTCGATGATTTAAATATATATAGAGAAAATGAGCAGAAGGAGAAGGAAACTTTTGAGGTTTTTAAGCTTGAGATAAAAAATTGCAATCTTGAGCATGAAATGAAGCCAGTTGGTGTTCATTATTTTTTAGATGGGGCAAAGATTCTTTTTGATTTTGTTGCCGATCACAGAATTGACTTTCGTGAACTTGTAAAAAGGCTTGCTGCAAGATATAGAAAGAGAATTGAACTTCATCAGATTGGAGTTAGAGATGAAGCGAGGATGCTGGATGGTATTTTTATTTGCGGGCAACAACTTTGTTGCAGACGCTTTTTACATCAATTAAACCCTATTTCAATAAAGATGGCTGAAGTCCAGAATGCCCCACTCAATACAATGAAAATATCTGGTTATTGTGGAAGACTTCTTTGCTGTCTTGCTTATGAGTCGGATTACTATGAAAGGGCGAAAGCAAATCTTTTTGATTCTGGCAGCGAGGTCATCTACAATAATGAAAGATATATTGTAAGTGAAGTAAATGTTATAAGACAATATATAAAACTTAAAAAAAAGGATAGTGTCGAGTTTGTAATGCTTAAAAATGAACCACTTGCCTTTGAAAGGGACAATAGTTCAAATATTATAATAACAAGATCTGAAATATATTCTCAAAATAGATAAAGATGAATATTAAATTAAAAAAGATAGCCTATAGTTAATGCAAAAAAAAATCTATTCATTGAACTTAAATCTGTTATATTGCTTGAAACTATGGAATAAATTAAAAAGGCTGCCGATGGTTCTATTTTAATATTTGAAAAATTGAAAACCAATCTTGCCTTTGCATAGATATATTGATGTAAATATGATCTGGCATCTGTTGTGACAAGTTGATTGTAAGAATAACCAATTTTTAATGCAAAACCAAAGATCGTAAATGTTGGAAGAT
>JBKBTB010000308.1:0-1984 GCA_046291015.1 Exilispira sp.
ACCAATCTGAAAAGGTCTTTGATGGAGATTTAGATGATTTTATCTTCGCGATGATATTGCTTGACTTTAAACAAAAATATAACATTCTTTAGTAAGCTTTAACAAAGTAAAATATATAAAAATGGTGGCATTTTTATGAAATCTTCAATACTTATTGTTGATGACCTTGCATTTGTTAGAATGATGATAAAAGATATAGTTACAAAACATGGCTATACAGTAATTGGAGAGGCTTCAAATGGAGTAGAAGCATTAAAAAAATATGCTGAATTAAAACCAGATATAGTTCTTCTTGATATTACAATGCCAGTTATGAATGGTCTGGAAGCATTGCAAAGGATAATGCTATCCGATCCAAAGGCAAAAGTTATAATGTGTTCGGCATTAGGTCAGCAAAAGCTAATAGTTTCTGCAATTCAGCTTGGAGCCAAAGATTTCATAGTAAAACCATTTAAAGAAGAAAGGTTGATATCGGCATTAAATAAAGTTGCAGAAAAACATTAAAAACATAAATTTGTAATGAAATCTATATATATAGTCTTAATATTTTTAATATTAAATTTTTTGATTTTTATTATCTCTCTTAATATTCTTGCATATCCAACAAACAATTTGATATATACCGAAAAATTACAAAAAGCATTTTCTGACTTTAACTTCAATTATTTACTGGATTTAAAAATACAATATTCATATTCTGTTATAAACAAAAATAATGATAATAAGGCTAATTTTCTAAGTACAACATTAATTTCTCTTTTTGATACATATCTTGAAAATAAAAGAATAAAACTTGATAGTATTGAAAAAGAAAAATTATTAAGTTTTTATTTCAATAAATTAGCCATTTATATTCAAAATAATAGAAGTTTAAATAATCAATATAATTTAAAATCTTCTTTTTATTCTGATTTTATGTCAAAGAATCTTTTACTTTTTAAGACAAATGATGATAAAAAAAAAGAAGATAAATCCTTAATATATTTTCAAATTTCTTTTGAATATGATTTTAAGTCCTCCACAATAATTTTATATTGTAAAAAATATTATCTTTTTACAGATCAAAGCTTTGAAAAATCTTTTGTTCTGAAATATAATTATATTTCCTTTTATAATGATATTAAAAATCTTTTTATAAGTAAGATTATGTCATTTTTCTTAAATCAAAACTTTTATAATTTAGAAATTGAATTAAATTCTTCTGCATTTATTGAAATAGATAATGTTGTAGTTTTGCATTTTTTAAGTGATTATTATCCATCTATTTGCGAAATTGTTCTGGAAGAAGGTGAGCATTTTATAAAAATATTTGAAGATGGATATGATAGCTGGGAAAGAAAGCTTGTTGTAACGCAAAACAGTAAGATATCGATTAGTTTACAGAAAAAAATAGCTCATTGTAAGTTAATAATTAATAGCTTTCCTGCTAATGCTAAAGTTAGAATAGCAAATAATTTTGTAGGAAATTCTCCTGTTTCAATTGCCCTGCCTTCAGGGAATTATTTTTTGATTATTAGTCATGATGGTTATGAGTCAAAAGAAATATATTTAAGTATTTCGGATAATGAATTTGAAAAGAAAGTTTATGTCTATTTAATGCCAGTAAATACTACAGATTACTACATTAACTATTCACAAAAAATATTAAATCAATCCTATCAATATTTCTTTAATGGTTGTTATGGATTGGCTTTAGCCATTGGAGGATCTATTTTATATAATTATTTTATTCAATTTAGCAATTCATCTTTCTATAATAACCAAACTATCGGAATTTATGCTTCTTTAGCCATTATTGCAGGTGGTATTATTACATTCGCAATATTTGAGATTCTTTCTTTGACTGAACTATGGAAATATTATCAATTTATAAATTATTATACACTTTAATTATTAAAAAACTTGACTTAAAAACAAAATAAAGTTTACTAAAATTGTATTAAAAAATATTTAATTTGGAGGAAATATGAGTCATTATGTTGAT
>JBKBTB010000309.1:0-1975 GCA_046291015.1 Exilispira sp.
TAAATCATTATAAAAAAAAATTGAGATTAAAAGTATTATTACAATTATTAATGCAATAATTAAAAAAGACTTTCTTTCATTGATAAAAAATTTAATTATCTCATTTAAATTATTTTTCTCATTTATCATTATATGCCTTTTAAAATATTTTTAATATATTATTTTTGTTTATCCAGCCTCTTTTCCCATTAGGAAGTTTGATTAAAATATAATTATTAAAAGTTTTAATTATTTTAACTACCAGGTATTCTTTAATGGTAAAAATTGACTGTGAATCAGGTAGTGGAAAATTGTAAACTTCAGATTGAGTTAAAGATAAAGCCTCATTTCTGTGAAAAGAATAATCTAATTTTATAAAAAATAAACAGATTATTATAAAGTTTATTAAAATAATTAAAAAATATAATTTTTTTAATTTTTTTACTTCTTTTATTAATATTATAGAACAAATAAAAATAATTATGGAAAATAATAGAATAAAAATAATAATAGTAATATTTAAGTAATCAACTGGCATTATTTTAAGTAAGTTTTTATATTCTGAGCCTGTAATTTCATTTAAATATTTCTTATAGTCTGGATCAAATCCTTTATCTATTGCTGATTTTCTTATAAAAAAGTAAAGTTGATCGGATTGATTTAAAATCTGATAAAGGTAGATACAATTTATTGCTACAGAATCTGTTCGATAACCTTTATCGTACAAATCTTTAAATATTAAAATAGCTTCATTGAAATTCTGCTCTGAAATGTAATTCAATCCTTTATTAAAATTCTCATTGTAATAGTTAATTTTTAATATTAAAATATTATATAATAATACAATAAGGAAAGTTAAAGTTAGAAAAAAAGAAAATATAATGAAAAATTTAAATTTTGAATTTATTTTTATTTTCAACATAAATATACTTTTAATAAATTCTTTATAGTATATTTTTTCTTAATAAATAATTAAGCTTTTTAACATATCTTTTTAATTCTTTACCTTTTAATTTAATATTTTTAAAACTATTATCTTTATTAAAAAAGCTGCAATATATTTTATATGAGTTTATTACTAAATTTTTATTTTTTGAATCTAATTTTGATATTAATTTTATAAGCTCATCATAATTACTTAATTTATACTTTTGTTGTATTTTGGTCCAAAATGATATGAAATCATTGTTTATGATATATTGCTTTTTGTTTTCAATGTCAGAAAATTTAATAAAAAATAAAAATACTAATAAAAAACATGAAAATAAAAAGAAAAATAGAAAAATAAGATTAATTTCAAGAAAATTTGATATATCATAGATTCCATTTATTTCATTATTTGAAAAGCTAAGAGTTTTGTTAGAAAAATTAAAAGAGCTAAAAATTTGCTCTAAATTCTGAGTTATATAAAAATAAGTTCTTGGTATTATTAAATAAATCATTTCTCTCTTTTCAGGGTTAAAAATAGGTATAGAAATCTGGTTTAAGTATATAAATCCAGTTTGTTTTGGGTAAAGATAATAATCCAGTATAATACTATCTTCACTATACGAAATATCCGGCCCAAATATGTTAAAATATTGTTGATTTAATTTTAATTTTTCGAAATTAACATATTTATGATTACCCTTTCCAGAAAAGTTGATTTCAAGAAAATAATATATTAAATTATCATTTTCAAATCTATTAAAATTATAACTAACAGAATAATTGCCTATTAATCCAAAAAAATCAGGATCTTCTTGAGGTATTGGATTAACATTTATTTTTTTTTGAGCTATCGTGATTACAAGTTGATTTTGCAAATTTTCCCTAAAATAAGATATTTTTATATTGAATTTATCTATTACAACATTAGTTGAGCCTGGAAATACCATAAGTTTAAGAATTACATACTTATATATCTGTTCATCAAATATTGAAATTTGTTCTTTATCATTTTGGTATTCAATTTTTTGAAAGACTGCGCCATTAATTAATGGTAGTTCCATAATTT
>JBKBTB010000310.1:0-1974 GCA_046291015.1 Exilispira sp.
AAGCTAAACTTCGACGATAACAATGAAAAGAGTGCTGTCAGACAGGTATTTTTTAGGCAGAAAGTGTGTATTTTGTGATAAAACTAAGCTATACAAGCTGAAAGACAATAGAATTAAATGATAAAAACAGCAGGTCTCATGCAGAAATAGGTTACGATTTACTCTTAAGTGAAGGCAAAATAGTCGAAGCCATATCATGTAAATATCATTTAATTGATTCCTTTATAAATAAAAACCTTTCATTGATACCCTTTATAGTAAATCTTGCAGATAAACATGTTATGCATCAAAATATTGTTACAATAAAAAATAGATTTAATGATCTAAGGAAAAGATATCCAGAATTTCTTTCTCTTTTTAATGATAAGGTAATAGAAATTTATGAAAATTCGTGTATATTTTTTCATACAGAGCAATTAAATAAAGTTATTAATTTTTATAACATTTAATAGACTGTTAAAATAATATTAAAATTAAACAATTTTCTTATAATATGATATAAAACAATATGATGAAAACTAAAATAATAGATTTAAAAGATTTTTCCTCATTGGATGAATCAATAATAGAAGAAAAAATAATAGAATCCATTAAAGATATCAAAAATGGAGAAATAGTCGCTTTTCCAACAGAAACTGTTTATGGACTTGGTGGAAATGCTCTAAATCCAGAGGCAATTGAAAAGATATTTAAAATAAAAAAAAGACCTCAGGATAATCCATTAATTGTTCATATTGGTTCTATAAATGAAATAGATAATCTTATAGATGAAAGTAAAACTAATCATATAAGACTTGAAAAAGCAATAAAATACTGGCCAGGACCTATTTCTTTTATTTTTCCAGCAAAAAAAGAGGTTTTACCTGATATAACTACTGGCGGATTATCAACAGTTGCCATTAGATTTCCCGATCACAGAATTGCTCAAATCTTAATTAAAAAAGCTGGTTTACCTATTGCAGCTCCATCAGCCAATATATCTGGTAAGCCTTCCTGCACAAAAGCAGAAGATGTATTTACCGATTTTAATGGTTCGATAAGATATATTATTGATGGGGGAGATTCTGTTTATGGAATCGAATCCACTGTTGTAGATTTAACATCTGATCCTCCAGCCATCTTAAGACCCGGTTTTATTTCAAAAGAGGACTTAATAAATGATTTCCCTGATATAAGACTTATAAATCCATCCCAAAAAGAAATTATACCTAAATCTCCCGGTATGAAATATACTCATTATAAACCTGATGCAAAGGTAATAATATTATTAAAAGAAATAGAATTAGAAAATTTTGATAAGATTTTTGAATTCAAATCTATTTTCAAAAACAGAATTTTAAAAACTACAGATATACTTATAAGCAATATCATGATTAATAAATCTATTTTATTAACTAATAATTTAGATAATGATGAACTTTTCGATAAAAAAAATTATATTGAAAAAAGTCATTATATAAATTCCTATGAATTTGCTAAAAATTTATATTCAAAATTTAGAGAAGCAGATAAAAAAAAGATTAAATATTTATTTGTAAGACCTTTTGTAAAGGCAAATGGAATTGAATTGGCAATATTAAATAGATTGATCAAGGCTTCAGAAGAAATATGGATTTTTTAACCATTAAAAATGAATATTTTTCTGAATTAATTGTTAAAAAGTCTAGATTTATAGCCAATATTTTCCCATGCACAAAATCTGAGGATTTTAAAAACAAATATGATATGATTAAAAAAAAATTTTTTGATGCTACTCATATAATACCTGTATATAGAATATTGGAATCAAATAATCGGATTAAGGAACATTTTTCAGACGATAGAGAACCAGCAAAAACAGCTGGCTGGCCAATATTATACATCCTCCAACAAAAATCTCTTATTCAAATAGGAGTTCTGGTTATAAGATATTTTGGTGGAATAAAGCTTGGTACTTCTGGCTTAACAAAGGCATACTCCCAGGTAGTATTAAAT
>JBKBTB010000311.1:0-1949 GCA_046291015.1 Exilispira sp.
TAAATTGTTATTCAAAAATAAATTCACAATGAGATATATTCAACTCAAGATTAATATTTAATAAATTTTTTTCATCAATTTTATTTGTGCCAAAATTAAAATCCGATACAAATTTATCTATATTACCATCATGTCTTATTTGAACACTTGATGCATTTGACTTTGATTTTATAAAAAAATTTGTTAAATTAACACATTTAAATATTGAAGCAGTCATATTTGATTTATAAGTAAAAGAAGAAGGATAGCTGGCAAGATTTGTAAAATTATATTGATATTTGCCAGCATTCTCCTTTATCTCAATGGAGGAATTTACATCTAAATCAAAAGCATTTATTAAAGAGTTAGAAGCATTGTAGTCTATAATAAGATCCTTTGCTTTCAAAAGATTGCTAATAATTTCAGATTTTGATGCATTTAATTTTATTGAAATTTTATTTTTTGAAATAATATTTTCAAATTGAAGTAAATTTTTTGTTGCTGAAAAATCAAATGCAATTTCAGCTGCATTTATTTTTGCTATTTTAAGGTTAACTATGGAAGCATAAGTGTTAAATTCAAATCTATTTTGAATATTTATGCTATCTGCCTTTAATTGAAGGCTTGATATGCCTGATTTGAGAGTAAAATTACTATAACTCGAAGGAATTATAATAAAAGCGAAAAGAATTGTTCTGTCATTTGTTCTAATATTTTTATCTGGATAATCAGACAAAATTTCAAGTCTTGAATTGTTAAACTTAACTGGTTTAATTTCCATCTGTTTTTTCGAATAAAATTTATAAGAAATTTTTGGCTTTTCATTATCTGAAAATATGATAACAGCATTTGTACATTTTGTTGTAATTTTAAAATCTTTACTTATTGAACCTAAAACCTTTTCTTTTTTATCTGTAATATTAAAATCAGTATTGTTTCTTATATATTCATCTGCTTTTGTAAAAAATAGATCTTCAAAAGACTTCAAATTGCTAAGATTATCCAATTCAATCATAAATAAAATATTTTCTGCAAATTCGCCAGAAAAGTCATCTTTATTTTTATTGTCAAATTTATCGTTATTATCTAAATTTAAATTATTGAAAGGTAGATCATTGAAGGTATTATTAAAACCAGAAGATTTGCTATCTATATAAGCCTTTGCAATAAAAAGTAAAATCAAAATAATAATCAAAATTATTGCTAAAAATATTCCTAAAATTTTTGTACTATTTTTCATTCTCTTCTCCTTTTATGTATGATAGATTTATATATGAAATAAACTCCTCTATAGAAATACCAAGATTACTTAAATTTTTTATAAGATTTGGCACCTTTTCTTTGAAAAATTCTTCTCTTTTAATTTTTAAAATTTTTTCATAAGAATCTTTACTTAAAAAGTAGCCAATTCCTCTTTTGTTGTAAAATATACCAAGCTCCAGACATTCGTTATATGCTTTCGCAACGGTGTTTGGGTTGACCTCTAGCTGAGCTGAAAACTCTCTTATGGCTGGTATTCTTGATTCTTCTTTCCATTTTTTTTGTAAAATTAAATCGTATATAAGCTCTATTATCTGTAAATAAATAGGTTTTGTCTGATCAAACCTCATCTATTTTTCCCCTTTAACATCATATTCTTTAAGTCTTAAATAGGAAATAAAATAAAAAAAGATGGACAAAAGAAATTGTAAAATATAGAGTAAATTCATATATATTTTGGGATTCAATCCGTATCTAAAAAATAATTCAGAAGGAGCTGGGATATATCTAAAGGAAAAATTGTTGAACAATGAAAAAAAGAAAATTGAAAAAATTGTTGAATATATAAAGAATATGGCTAATATTATAAGTATTGTCATAAAAAAGCTATTTTTTTTGAAATATGTTGAGCCAAGCATAAAAATTGAACAAAAGAAAAAATAGCTTAAAATTGTTTTGAAATTAAAAAGATTAATTATTGAATTCAATGG
>JBKBTB010000064.1:0-8642 GCA_046291015.1 Exilispira sp.
AAATTTTTTAGATAATAAAGTTAATTTGCATATCTTTGATAATCTTCATGATTTTGAAAGGATTATAGAAGAATACTTTTTTAATAATATTAGATTAATTGATGATTTTGATAAATTCAAGCTACATTTCGAAAATTCATCTATTAATATTAATACTAATAATAATGCTTATCTGACAAGAATTTTCAATCTTGTCAAAATTATTAATGATATCGGTGTAAAACACTTTAATTCTATTAGTACTGAAAAATTTTTTAATAAAATATGGAAAAGGAATATACAAAAAAATTTAAAAATTATTGAGCAAAGAGGCTGGAATATAGAAGATTGTCGATTTAATGCGGGATTAAATAATAAAAAAGGTTTAATTTTATGGGGAGCATCCCCTTTAATTGATCAATTTTTATCCAGATTAAACTCTAATGAAATTAAAATTATAAATGAACAATTTATTTCAATTGCTATAACCTCATCTGTATCAATATTAGAAGAAAAAAATATTATAATAGATTATCAAACTATTTTTGATGCTGGATTTTTTACTTATTTCAATGTTGAAAATTTTTCAATACCATTTTTATGTTCAATGATTTTAAACCCAGCAATAATGAAAAGATTAAAATCAAAACCTTTTTTGGTTAATCTTCAGACAGAAGAAGAAAAGTTGTATGAAAAATTGAACATTTTACCATCTTTCCCTTTTTATGGGGCAACTATACCTACAATAATTAATAAATTTCACGATAAAATAAGAATTTATGTTGTTGGGTCAGGATTTGACTCTTATGAAAGAATAACTCATCATAAAAGATATCCATTATACAATTATATAATTTCAAAATCCATCTTATTAAATCCATTATTGAAATGGGAAACAATACAAAAAATATATAATATTAAAAAATTTGAAATATATAAAAATAGTCTTAATAAATTTTCTATTTTAAGAGAAAAGGATCTTTTCGAAGAGCTAAAAAATAATTTATTATAATTTTTTTAAATATTCTAAAGCTTTTTGATATCCCAGCTGGTAAGACTTTTGAAAATATTCCTTTGCCTTATCATAATTTTGTAAATTATAATAAGATAAACCAATTAAATAGTAAATTTCACCATCTGAAGGAAGATATTCTATAGCTTTTTTAAGATACAAAATTGCTTCTTCATAAACTTTAATCTGTATATAAGAAGTCCCCAATCTTTTATATAAGTAACTTATAAACTTATAATCTATATTTGATCGTGATGTAAAAAGATTTATAGCATTTTTATATAAAATTATTGCAGAATTATAATCTTTATTCTTCTCATATATAAGGGCAAGATAATATATTGAATTATCCTTATTAAAATTATTGACAATACAGATCCAGAAACCATTAAAAGCATTATCTATTTCGCCATTATAATATGACTTTAATGAGTTTTTATAAATTGCATCAAGTTCATTTTCGGTATAATTATTTTGAAGTTCTAAAATTGAAGGAGTCTTTATTCCTTCAATTGAAAATTGAGGTTTTTCAGATTTATTATTATTTTTATTATTGGAAGGGATCTCTGTATTTGTTTGATTTGAAGAATTATTTTCTGAATTACTGGATGAATTATTTGAATTACTACTTATTTTAATATTTTGTGATTTATCTGCCTGCTGATTTGTTGAATTTATTTTATTTTCATCATTATTATTATCTTTTTTCTTTTCATTGTTTTGTTCTGAAAAAGTAGTATTTAATATACTAAAGTTTTCATTTATAACTACAATACTATGAGTTTTATCATCTATTTTATAATTAATATCAAATTCATTTATTTCTTTGATTTGTGAAAACAATATTTTTAAAGTTGTGTTTATAAGGTATCTTTTCAATACTTTATAAATTAAAAGTTGTTGTTTTTTAGAAATAGATGAAATTTTTTGACTAAGTTCAATTAATTTTTCATTATTATTCTTTATTAATTCAATATATAAAGTTATCCTTGTAATAATTATCTCTTTTTCATTATTATTTATATTGTTATTATATAGTGATAAAATATCTATTATTAAATCATCAATTGAGTATGCAAGACAAATTTGTGACTCAAAAAATATAACAAATATAATAAATGTATATTTTATTAAAATAAGAAATTTATTATTAAGATTATTTAATATAAAAGGAATTTTATTCACAAATTATCCCCTCCCTTAATTAATATATCGTTGTTTTATAAAAATCTTTATTTAAGTTTTCCTTATAAAACCGAAAAAATTAAGGGTGTTTTTATGGACAACTTTGCAATAAATAAATTTTCAGAAAAAACCTTATTACTTTTGAAAAAAGGTGTTCAGGCAAATAATCATAGATATCAGGTAATTGCAAATAATATTGCCAATGCAGATACCCCGGGATTTAAAAGGAGCAGTGTGACTTTTGAGGCGCAGTTAAAAAGAGCCTTTGAAAGAGAAAATGATAGTTCAATTGATGCTATTGTTACAAACTCAAGGCATATACCATTTAAAATACCAGTTGAATGGAAAGAAATTAATCCTAAGACTGTTTTAGATTATGGCAGTGCAATGCGAAATGATGGTAATAATGTAGATATAGATAGAGAAACAGCAGAATTATCAAAAACTACTTTAATTTATTCAGCTTTGCTGGACTTTTTAAAACATGATTATAATTTAATAAATCTTGTTTTAAAGTAGTAATTTATTATCATTATTGACTTTTTTAATTCAATCTCTACTATTTTTTTAGTTTATCAAAATCAAGGCTACAATAGATGTATTACACTTCATATAAAAATAAAAATAGTAAAAGTTCCTCATTTAAAATATTAATTATTATTATTTCCTTTATATTATTAATATTAATAGGTTATCTGTTTTTTTCACAGGAAATTAAAAAAATTTTAGATAAAGAAATTTCTAGATCATATATTGATAAGTTAATAGAACATAAAGAATATGATAAGGCATTAAATATAATATTAAGATATATTTCTAAAGGAGAAAACTTAAATTGGTGGTATTTTTATAAGGCTGGAATAATTTATTACTATGAGAGCGATTATTTAAACTCTTTACTTTTTTTTAGAACTGCAAATGTTTATGATAATATTGAAAAAATACCGGTTGATATAAATTTTTATATTGGTGATAATTATTATAAATTAGGGAAAAGTTATTATCCATATTCAATTAAGTATTTTGAAAAATACTATAAAGTTATAAATTCTTCAAAATCTTTAATTTCCGAAGAAGATTTTTTGTATAAATTAGCAATAATGTATGTTGAAACAGAAGATTATGAAAAAGCAAGTAAAGTAATTCAGAAAATATATCAAAAATTTGAAAATGATTATAGATTATTGTACTATTATTCAATAGTATTGAAAAATCTGAATAAATTAAAAGAAGCCATTCAAATATTAAACAAAATAATTGAGAATACCAGTGATTTAGATATCAGAAAGGATTCGCTTTTTTTATTGGGTAAAATTTATGTAGATTTAGAGGATTACAAAAAAGCAATTGAATATTTTTTACAATGTGTTGATATTTCTCCAAACTCAGATATTAGCTATTATTACCTTGGTTATTGTTATAGTCAATTACATGATATAAAAATAGCAATCAATTATTTAACAAGAGCCTTGCTTATAAATAATAATAACCAGCTTGCAAAAAATTTATTGAAAGCTTTACGATAAAGGAGTTATAAATGGGTATTGTTGATATTTTTTCTTGTGATGTTGGGATTGATCTTGGAACAGTTAATACTTTAATTTATGTTAAAGGTAAAGGGATAGTTGTTAATGAACCAACTGTCGTTGCAATAGAAACTGGAACTAATAGAATAATGGCTATAGGAAATGAAGCTAAGCAAATGCTGGGGAGGACTCCTAAAGCAATTAGAGCTATTAGACCAATGAGGGATGGTGTTATTGCTGATTTTGATGTTGTTAATAAATTGATAAAAGATTTTATAAGAAAGGCTATTGGAAGATCAAGTCTGGTAAAGCCTAGAGTTGTAGTTGGGGTACCAACATGTATAACCGAAGTTGAGAAAAAAGCTGTAAGAGAATCTATTGAACAGGCTGGGGCAAGAGATACACATTTAATACCTGAATCTTTAGCAGCAGCAATCGGTTCAAATATACCGATAGACGAGCCTGCAGGGCATATGATAGTCGATATAGGCGGCGGTACCACTGAAATCTCAGTAATTTCTCTTGGTGGAATGGTAGTCACAAATGCAATAAGGGTAGCAGGTGATGAATTTGATGAGGCTATAATAAATTATCTAAAGAAAAAGCATAATATTGTTGTAGGGGAAAATACTGCTGAAGATATTAAAATAAAAGTTGGATCTGCTTTTCATGGCGATGAAAAACTTAGTTATGAGATAAAGGGAAGAGATGCAATAAAAGGTTTGCCTCAAACTCTGGTAGTAGATTCCGACCAGATAAGAGAAGCTATAAAAGAACCATTAAATCAAATAATTGAAGAAATAAAAAAAACATTGGATCAAACACCTCCCGAACTTGCAGGAGATATTGTAGATAGAGGGATAGTTTTAGCAGGAGGCGGGTCTTTATTAAGAGGTCTTGATAAATTGATATCTGAAGAAACAAAAGTACCAGTATTTTTAGCAGAAAATCCTTTAACAGCTGTAGTAATGGGAACAGCAAAATTTTTAGAAGCACTCGATAAGAATAAAATATATAAAACCATTTAAATTACTTGATAAAAAATTATCTGATAAAATATAAAAATGAACCAGTATTTTGTAAAAAATAAATTTACAATAACATTGATTCTATTTATAGTTATTTCAATTGTTAGTATGTTTTTTACAACTTCAAGCTTTTTGTTGACTCCCAAGATAATTTTTGGTGCCATCGCTTACCCATTTTTAAAGGCTTATAACTTTGTGTTTACAAATACTATAAATTTTTTCTCATCTGTTAATGAACTTAAAAGGTTAAAAGAAGAGAACATAAAGTTAAAAAATGAAATCGATCTATTAAAAGATATTCAATATAAAGCAAATATTCTTGAAATTCAAAATAAAGAACTGAAAAAATTACTAGAATTTCAAAATTCTTCTGAATATAAAGTAGTAAGTGCTGAGATAATCTTAAAAGATCCTTCAAATTTATTTTCAGTTATAACAGTTAATAAAGGATCAAATCATGGTATTAAAAAGGGCAATCCAGTTTATACTATAATGAATGGTGAAAAATTGCTAGTTGGAAAAGTTATTGAATTAAGTTTTTTTTATTGCAAAATAATGACAATATTTGATCCACGCTCATATGTTTCTGTAAAAGAATATTATTCTAATTATTCTGGAATAGCAAAAGGTAATGCTCCAGAAGATAATATGCTGGAAGTGGAATATTTTCCGAATGATGCAGAAATATTTTTTGATGATTTGTTTGTGACAGCTGGATATGGAGGAGTTTATCCACCAGATCTATTAATTGGAAAGGTAATAAATGTTCAAAAACAAAATTTTTCAATTTATCAGAAGATTAAATTGAAACCAGTTCTTGATCTTTCAAAAATAACCTATGTCCTTATCATATTGGATTATAATATTGAAGATCAAATAAAATTAGGTGATAATAATAATTAATTATTAATTTCAGGATTATAGATGATTTATAAAAGAATTTCTTTTTATATATTCATAGGTTCTTTTTTATTGTTTATTCAACTTTCATCAGTAGTCAATGGCTTAATTTCAATAAAAAATGTAATGCCTGATCTTATCTTGATTTCAATAATACTTCTTTTCCAGATAGCAGATGAGTTTGAAATATTGGTCTATTCATTTATCTGTGGTTTTATAGTTGATGTCTTTTCTGGAAATCTTGCTGGATTAAATGCACTTTCATTTTCTATAATTGTAGGTTTATTAAATAGATTCAAATCAATTCTTTATATAAAAAGCCTTCCTTTTTATCTTTTACTTACTTTGATAAGTCTATTTATAAAGTTGTTTATTTATTATCTATTTGGATATATTTTTAAAGAGATTTTTATACTATATTCAACAACTTTAGTCTCTTATGGCATTCATATTTTGTATACTTTAATTTTATTACCATTTTTGTATATATTATTATCAACTCCTCCTGTTATAGATCTATTATCTAAAAGAATGTATGAAAAATAAAATTAATTTTCTAATTATTTTATCTTTTTTTGTTCTTTTAGTTTTTTCATTTAGATTATTTAATTTGCAAATAATTTCAAATTATAATTATCTATTGAGTTCTCTTAAGAATCTTGAAATATATCAACCAATAGAGCCCTTAAGAGGGTTAATACTGGATAGAAATGATCAGATTCTTGCTACAAATAAGCCTTTATGGAAGATCTATCTTGTAAAAAGATATAGAACCATAGAAGAGATTATGCCTCAGATTTATTCTTTACAAAAACTAATGCAAGTAGATCTTAACATACTTAAAGAAAAGTACGAAAAAACAAGTTTTGGAGATAAGATTTTTCTCAATCAGATATCTGATGCTAAATTACTTGCCAGACTTTTGGAAAATTCTGATCAACTTCCAGATATTCGATTTGAAGATAGTTACTTTCGATTTTATCCTGAAAAAGAATCTATGTTTCATCTTTTGGGATATTTAGGTTCTATAAATCAATCAGAACTTCTTTTTCTTTCCAAAAAAGGATATGACAGAAATGATCTAATAGGTAAACTTGGTCTTGAAAAACAATATGATATATATTTAAGAGGTAAAAAAGGTAAAAAGGTACTAAAAACAAATGCATTCGGACAAATAATAGATTCAAATATAATTTATGAACCAGAAAATGGATTTAGTCTAAAGCTTTCAATAGATTCCAGACTTCAAAGAGCAGCATATAAACTACTTGAGGGTTACAGAGGAAGTGTTATTGTATCAAATGCTAAAACAGGTGAAATATTGGTTCTGGTTTCATCTCCTTCGATTGATCCAAATCTTTTTATTTCTGGAATGACAACAGAACAATTTAACCAGATAAATAACAATCCAGACAACCCTTTTCTATTTAGACCTATAAGTGCAGAGTATCCGCCGGCGTCAACTTTTAAAATTTTTATGGCTGTAATTGCTCTTGATTCTAAAGCGATTGATACGAATACAAGATTTTTATGTAATCATATCTTTCAACTTGGAGATAGAGAATTTAAGTGTCTTGGAAGACATGGTTTAATAGATATTTCTACTGCTATAAAAGACTCTTGCAATATATTCTTTTATAATACAGCATTAAAAACATCGATTGCAACAATCAATCAATATGCCAGAATTCTTGGATTTGGTAAGGCAAGTGGGATAGATTTACCAGGAGAATCGGCTGGTTTTATTCCGTCTGCTCAGTGGAAAGTTAATAAATATAATGAACCATGGTTTGATGGTGATACATTAAATATTTCGATAGGGCAGGGATTTTTACTGGTTACACCCCTTCAGATGAATTTAGCGACGGCAATGATAGCGAATGAAGGTTATAACTATCTTCCTCATCTGGTTAATGAGATTATTGATTTGAACTCATCTAAAATCATCCATAGGGTAGATTCTCAAATTTATATGAAGTCAAATATAGCTCAATGGGTATGGAAAGTTTTAAAACAGGCTATGAAAAAAGTAGTTGATGAGGGGACTGCAAGATATGGTGGGACAACAGCAGAAATAGAGATAGCCGGTAAGACCGGGACTGCTCAAAATATGGGACTGCCTCATTCCTGGTTTACTGCTTTTGGTCCTTACGAAGATCCAGAGCTTGTTATCACAGTTATGGTAGAAAATTCTGGTTATGGAGCTTCTATTGCGGCTCCAATTGCATCAATTCTTTTTGATATGTATTACGGAAATAAATCATTAGAGCAGGCAAAAATTGATATTCAAAAAGCCTGGTACAAAAAGTATTTGAAGTTACTTTCTAAAGGACTCTCGGCTCATGATGATGAATAAAGAAAAATTCAATTTTCAGGTAGAATTATGATTTCAGATAAAAAAATAAAAATTTCTTATATTGATTTTACTCTGTTAATTATACTTATGCTATTTTTAGTTATTTCAGTATTGTTTATATATTCTGGAACAAAAAATATTGAATCTTTGAAATCAAGATTTTTAAATCAGATAATCTATGGATCAATTGGTTTAATCTGTGGTATATTTCTTTTAACTATAGATTTAAAAAAAATAAATGATATTTCAGAGTTTATATATTTAGCTGGTATTTTTCTTTTATTGCTAACGCTGTTTATTGGAAAAGAAGTTAGAAGTTCAAAAAGCTGGATAAGATTTGGATCTATTGGAATTCAACCTTCTGAATTTATGAAACTTTTTTATATACTTTTTTTAGCAAAAATAATATCATTGTATCAAAATGATGATAAATATAGAAAATCTATAAGATTCTTTTTTATCTGTCTTTTAGTAACTATTATACCTGTTTTGTTGATATTAAAACAACCGGATTTTGGTTCGGCATTTATTTTTTTACTTATTTTTATTACCATAGGTTATTTTTCAGATTTGAATACTGAATTATTGATATTATTGATAATAATGGGACTTTTTATTTTTTCATTACCACTTTTAAGAATTTACATAAAACTGAT
>JBKBTB010000065.1:0-8558 GCA_046291015.1 Exilispira sp.
GGGACCAAAATACTTTCAACAAAAAAAATTGGCTCAAGACTTAAAATGATTGGTCCATGCGGAAATAGCTTTCCTTTAGATGACGAAATAATTAAGAATATAGATTCTCTGTTTCTTATAGCAGGAGGTATAGGTATAGCTCCTTTATTCTATTATTCAAAAAAGATTAAGGAAAAATATGAAGAGCTCGATATAATCCTTTTATATGGCATGAAAGATGAATCTTTTCTTTTTCCAGATGATTTTATAAAATATAATTTTTCTTTATCTTATTTTGCATTAGAAAACAAAATAATAGATGATGAGAATTTTTATCCTGGATACAAGACTAAGTTCTTTCGTGGCACTGTCATTGACATATTAAATTCAGATGAATTTAATTCATTGCTACAAAAATATAAAAATCCACTTTTTGCATTATGTGGACCTGATTTAATGTTGAAGGCATTTATTCAATGGAATAAAGATAAATTATATGAATCATATTTATCTTTAGAATCTTTTATGGGTTGTGGATTTCATGCCTGTCTGGGCTGTGCTGTTGCCAGATCAAATGGCGGCTATCTATATCTTTGTGAGGAAGGTGCTGTAGTTTATTATAAAGATATAAAATTATAAAAAAGTATAAATTAAAAAAGCATAAGGATTTCTATGTCGTTATTAGAAGTAAAAAAAGGAAAGTTAGAATTAAAAAACCCTATTTTAACTGCTTCTGGAACATTTGGATATGGAAAAGAATTTGAATCTTTCTTTGATGTTTCGCTACTCGGTGGAATTACTATAAAAGGAACAACTCTTAATCCTAAAGAAGGAAATCCACCACCAAGAATATATGAGGTTTATTGCGGGATGCTTAATTCTATAGGACTTGCAAATATAGGAATATATGAAGTTTTATCTAAATACTCAAATTATTTCAAATCTTTAATAGAATCAAGATGTGCTGTCATTATAAATATTAATGGCGAAAAGATTGATGATTTTTTAAAGATAATAGAAATTGCAGATGATGCAAAATGTTTTAGTTATTATGAAATAAATGTTAGTTGTCCAAATGTAAAAAAGGGTGGAATATCTTTTTCTCAAAATCCAAAGATCATGGGAAACTTGATAAAAAAAATAAGGAAAAAAACAGATACCCCCCTTATTGCAAAACTTTCTCCAAATGTTCAATCCATAATACCTTTTGTTAAATCAGCAGAAGATAATGGTGCTGACATAATAAGCCTTGTTAATACATTAAAAGGTTTATCTATAGATATAAATCTTAAAAAACCAAGATTTAATAATATTCTTGCAGGTCTTTCCGGACCAGCCATAAAATCTGTTGCTCTTTATTTCATTTATGAAGCCAGAAAAGCAACAAAGCTTCCTATAATAGGAATGGGAGGTATTACTAATTTTAATGATATACTTGAATTTTTTGCAGCAGGAGCTGATGCTGTCGAGATCGGTACAATGAACCTTATAAATCCTGCTATTTCTTACAATTTGCTGGTTAATCTTGAAAAATATTGTGAATCTTCTAAAAAAACATTACAAAAAATTAAAGAAGAACTAACAAACTGGATGAATATATAAAACTTATGGTTTTTTTATTCATTATTTATTAAAATTTTTAAAAGGGGTAAAGTTATGAAGATTGGGTTATTTACTGGTGGTGGAGATTGTGGAGGTCTGGAGGCTGTTATAAGAGGTGTTGTTTTTGCTGCTTATTCTGATAACATTGAAGTTGTTGGTATTCCAAATGGATATCTTGGTCTTTATAATCTTGATAAAAACCCTGGTATTACTATACCATGTTCTATGGTTGATAATAGAGCTAAAAAATGCGGAACAGTTTTAGGAACCTCAAGAGTTAAACTTCATTCTATACCTGATGGTTTTGATAAAGTAAAGAAAAACCTTCAAAAAAGTGGAATTGAAATTTTAATAGGTGCAGGTGGAGATGATACCTCGCTGGTGCTAGAACAACTATCTAATAGTGGATTTAAGGTTATATGGGTTCCTAAAACTATGGATTTAGATATTTTACCATATTCTGTGGGGGGGTCATCTGCTATTAACAAAATAGCTGATGCTGTTTATGAGCTTCGAACAACTGCAAGATCACATGATAGAATAATGGTTGTTGAAGTTTTTGGAAGATATGTTGGACATACAGCACTTTATGGTGGGGTAGCTGGACAGGCAGATATGATATTAATACCGGAAATACCTGTTGATATTGATTATATGTATAAGACAATCATTGAAAAATATAAAGAAAGATTAGAGAATTCAAGATTGAAAAAATCCTGGTATATGATTGTCGTTTCCGAAGGTATAAAAGATATAAGAACGGGAGAACTGATAACAGCCTCTTCCGAACTGGATCATTTTGGACATGTCCAGCTTGGTGGAGCTGGTGAGTATATTGTAAGTATCATAAAGAAAAAATTAAAAGAAGATAATGAATTTAAGGAATTTTTAGATAAGAATGGTGTATTTATAAAAGGTGTGCAGGAAGGGCCAAGTGTAAGATCTGTAAATTTAGGGCATACAATAAGAGCTGGTATTTCAGATGCTTATGATGCAACCCAGGGGCAGAAATATGGTGCTGCGGCTATAGAATGCATTAAAAGGGGAATTTTTGGGATTGGAATTGCAGATGTAAAATCAGATAAAATTTTAATAATGCCAATCGGCAAATTAAGACAGCAAAGACCTGTTAATATGGAAACTGTTGCCTTATATGAAAAGATGGGTTATAATTTCGGGAGAAAACCTATAGAATATAAACCAGAAATAAAAACAATAGGTGAATCCGAAATATCTCGAATATTTTAATATTGTAAAAAGATTTTAATTTGCTAATTTTCAGTAGAGATGATTGAATTATTTACCAGATATTTAATTGCAATTTATAATAAGTGCTTAATTAATATCTTTCTGGTTATATTTTATTGAAATTATGTCCACATATTCATAAGTCAAATTAAATTTTGACTATATTTTGTGATTATTAAGTAATAAATATTTTCATCATTTTAATTTTGAGGTGATATATGGCTAAAAAAGGTGAATGGGTAAAAATTGAAAAAATTATTTTGAATCCAGATGAAAGAACTGCTAAAATACCTGATGAAACAAAAAAGGTGCCTTACATTGTCCATATTTGTGGGCATTTAATTGAAGATGCAGATATAGGGCAAAAGGCTACAATAATATCAAGAATTGGTAGGATCCATGAAGGGAAATTGATTGAAGAAAATCCAGCTTTCAGACATAACTTTGGTGATTTTGTTCCACAGCTTGTTGATATTAATATAGAACTTAAAAAAGAACTTGAAGAGATTAATAAAATTGAAAGAAGAGGTTAATGATGGATAAAAGTTATCAAGCTGTAATGAGTAGAAAAAATGAAATAATGAAAAAAGCTCTTGGAATTGATTATGAAAAATATAAGATAACTGATGTTTCTTTTGATTATGAGATGATGATGGATGATGTTGGGTATAGTATAAATGAAATTGCAGATATTCAAAGGCAATGCAAGGTTGGAAATACCCCTTTATATTATCTTTCAAATATAACTAAACTTGTAAGGAAATATGCTAAGAAGGGCAAAGGAGCAAAAATTTATTTAAAAGATGAATCAGCAAATGCATCTGGTTCATTTAAGGCAAGAAGGGCTTCTTTATCAGTTTATGAGGCTCAAAAAAAAGGTTATAAAGGAGTAATTGCCGCTACATCTGGAAATTATGGCGCAGCAGTTGCTTCTCAAGCTGCAATGCGAGGACTTAAATGCATAATTATTCAGGAAGTTTTTGATTCAAGATATATAGGGCAACCTGAAATTGTTGAAAAATCAAGGATTTGCGATGCTATGGGAGCCGAAGTCATAATGTCCTCAGTAGGTCCAGAACTTTTTTATTCTCTACTTTCTGCACTTGAAGATACTGGATATTTTAATGCATCATTATATACCCCATATTCCATAGCGGGGATTGAAACACTGGGCTGGGAATTGATGGCTCAAATTAGAAAATTTGAGGGAAGAGATCCAGATTATATAGTAGTTACTCATGCAGGTGGCGGAAATATAACAGGAACAGCAAGAGGAGTATTAAAATATAAGCTTGAACATAAACCATTAAACAATACAGAGATTATCGCCTGCTCTGTAGATCTTACAGGTCTTCATATGGCTTCGGATATCGATTTTAACAGAAAATCATTTACAACAGGGCATACTGGATTTGGCGTTCCTTTTGCTTCATGGCCAGATAGAGCAGATACTCCTAGAAATGCAGCAAGGCCATTGAGATATATGGATAAATATCTCACAGTTACTCAGGGAGAAGTTTTCTATGCTACCGAAATGCTGGCAGCCATTGAAGGAATTGAAAGAGGTCCTGCAGGTAACACTTCTCTTGCTGGTGCGATAAATTTAGCCATGAATCTTGATCAGGATGCAATAGTTGTTGTTCAGGAAACAGAATATACTGGAGCTGGTAAGCATCCTCAAGCACAGTTATCCTTTGCAGAAAAAAATGGTATTAAAATTTTAAGGGGAAAACCAGAAGATTCAATTAACGGGAAAAATATTGTGTTACCTGTAAATCTTAGTGATTTTCAATATAAAGAAATTGATTTGAAAAAATTAAAAATTTCTTATCTTGAAAATTTAATATCTAATTTTCCTCATGCTAAACTTATAGAGGAGGATTTCGAATTTTTATCAAATGACATCAATGAAGAAACAAGATGGATTAAAGAGACAATTTTTGAGATTCTTTCAAAAAATAATAAATAGTTAATTCATAAATAATTTTTATAAAGGAGATTTTATGAAATCAGGTCTTGAAAGAGCCGATGATTTTGAAATAAGAAGAAAACATCTTGCTAATTTAACAGATGAACAATTAAAAGAGAGATTCTGGCAACTCACAGAAAAAATAGTAGAGCCGATGATTGAGCTTGCAAAAAAATATACATCACCATCAATTGAAAGATCTATTCTTCTTAGAATGGGTTTTAGTTCGATAGAAGCAAATAAAATTGTAGATATTTTACATAAAAAAGATCTTTTAGGTCATGGTGCTGGTAATATTGTATTAAAAATCAGCAAGAAAGAAAATATAAATTATTTAGAAGCGGGTAAAAAGATTATAGATGGTTATCAGTGTGAAAATTTATTTTAAGGAGTTATTTTATGGAATTAAAACCAGATAAAAAGATAGATATAGTAGAAATTCTCAAAGATTTAAAAGATTATAGAGCAAAAAAACGTGGTTGGGTCTGGAGAAAAGCAAAACCTGGACAAAAACTAGGGGAACATATTTTTTATGACCATGCAGAAAGCCTTAAAAAATCTGTTCCTCTTCCAGCTGCAAAATATTTTGACGGGATTGATCCACAGCCAAAACCAGTTATTACCACAGAAATTGCTTCGGGAAGATTTGAAGATGATATTAGAAGAATGAGAATGGCTGCATGGCATGGTGCAGATCATATAATGGTCATTAGAACTACCGGTCAATCTCATATTGATGGTTTAATTGAAGGAACTCCCGAAGGTATTGGTGGTGTTCCAATAACAAGAAAGCAGATAAGAGCGACAAGAAAAGCACTTGATTTAATTGAGGAAGAAGTTGGAAGACCAATAAATTTTCATTCATATGTTTCTGGAGTTGCAGGTCCAGAAGTGGCAGTTGTTTTTGCAGAAGAAGGAATAGCCGGAGCCCATCAGGATCCTCAATATAATGTTCTTTATAGAAATGTAAACATGTATAGATCATTTGTGGATGCAGCTGAAGCAAAGAAGATAATGGCTGATGCCAATATATTTCAGATAGATGGTGCACATAATGCAAACGCTACTGCTAAAAAAGCCTGGAAAGTCAGACCAGAACTTATGGTGCAACATGCTATTAATTGTATGTATTCTTTAAAATCCGGTATGAATCCTGAAAATATTGGTCTTTCAACAGTTCCTCCTACTGCTCCTCCTGCACCAAAGCTATGGTATGATCTTCCATATGCAGTTGCATTAAGAGATTTTTTCAGTGAGTTTAAGTTTAGGGCCCAGCAAAACACAAGATATGTTGAATCAGATACAGATGAAGCTCAGATAACACACGCCATAGATACCCTGATTTCAGCCTTAACTTCAGCAGATTTGCAATCTACAATTACTCCAGATGAAGGAAGAAATGTCCCATGGCATCAAAATAATATACGATCTGTTGATGCGACAAAACAGGTATTTAATGCATTAGATGGAATAAAACAACTTGTTAAACTTGATATGGATGGTCCTTTAGGTAAAATAGTCAGAGAACTTAAAGAAAGAGCCGTTTTATTCTTAGAAGAAATTGTTGAAATTGGTGGATATTTTGCTGCTGTTGAAAAAGGGTATTTTGTAGATTCTGGTTATTATCCGGAAAGAAATGGAGATGGTATTGTAAGAGAACAGAATGGTGGTGTTGCCAGTGGAACTATTATTGAGAGAAAAGATGATTATTTCGCACCGGTTTGCTCACATTTTGGATTGAATCATCTACCAGAGGGGATTAAAAAACCATGTGATGCAATAGATGGCTGTACATTGTGTAGACCAGAAAAAATAGCTTTTATAGATGAACTTGATCCAGAAGATAATGTTAATAATAGAATTAAAAATCTCATTGAAGATGAAAAAAATGGAATAATAAAGCCAGAAGTCGAATGGCATGGTGATGGTTTTGTTACAGTTGAAATGGTTCTTCCTGTTTTTGAAAAAGCCGCTGAAGTTGCTGCCATTGAGATTGCAAAAAAGATGACTTTAATAGACCCACAGGTAATTCATAAAAGGGTTTTGCATCCAGCTGAAGGCACCATGTTACTTGTTAAGGGAAAGGTGGAACACTATGTAAAATTAAGCGATATTAAAATTCCAGAAAAAATTCAACATCTACCAGATGAAGTTATTGAAAAATTTGTTAAGGAAAATGATCTAAAAGTTGTCGGGGCAACCTTAGGTGAAGATGAACATTCTGTTGGCCTTCAAGAAATACTTGATATAAAACATGGTGGAATAGAAAAATGGGGTTTTAAATGTTATTATCTTGGCACATCTGTTCCTGTTGAAAAGCTGGTTGATGCTGCAATTGAAGTTGGCGCTAAAGCAATTTTAGCTTCTACAATCATTACTCATGGTGATGTCCATAAATATAATATGAAAAAACTTGATCAGGTATGTCGCGAAAAGGGGATTAGAGATAAGGTTTTATTAATTGCTGGTGGTACTCAGGTAACAAATGATATTGCTGTAGAATCTGGTATGGATGCTGGCTTTGGCAGGGGAACTCATGGAATAGATGTGGCTGATTTTATTGTAAAAAAACTTATGGGGAAAAAATAAAAGAAAATAGGTTGACTTAAAAAAGGGGTCAACCTTTTTTCAATTTATTAGATTAAATAATCTTTTAATCAAGTTATCTATTTTACTTTTGTTTTTTATTTTTCCTGCTTCAAAATAAACAAAGGATTTATCGATAGCTTGTAAAATTTGATTTTTTAAATCAACATTTGTATTTGTTTTATTTTCATAATTTATTATTATGTTGTCAATCTTTTTTACACCTATTAAATCTACTTTTCTAGATTTCTTTATTTTTTCAATCAAAAGATATTCATTATTTAAATTATTGATTTGAATTATGTTTTTATCAGGAAAATATTTTTTAAATATATCATTATTTTTTTCTAGTTGTATGGAAGATCTTTTCCCATTATTTATTAAAATTTTAAGTGAATCTTTTGTTAAAGAAGATAAAGCCTTATTTAAATAATTTTGATAACTTAAATAATAGTTTATATCCATTGTTTCTTTACAATGATATATAAGATTTTCGAATGAACCATCAAATCCAGCTAATATTAAATTATTGGATATCAAAGAAGCCAGTGAAATTGCGGCAATGCCAACATTCCCATAAACTGGAAAACTAAATAAAGACAAATTTTTTGCTATAAAAGATGATAATGGATTTACATAAGAAAATGAATCTTTATTTTCTGATGAAGGAAGTTTACCAATAAAAAATGTTAGATATTTATAATTACTGTATTTTTCTGCAATTTTGTATGATGAAGAAATCTCGATTGCTAAAATAGTTTTTGTTAAATTCTGAATACCTACAAAATCTAAAAAATTAATTGTTTGTGGATCAATGGCAATAACAAGATCTGGTATAATATCATTTTTCAATAAAAATCTTAAAGCAGTGTCAACTGCAATTATATAGACATTTTTCTGGATTTTTTTTATCAAATCAATTTTATCGTTTAATGAAGGTCCAGCACTTATAACCAGTGTATATATTTCATTATCTTTCAAAATATAAAGAGTTTTGTTTATATATTTTAAGTTTTCAATGGTGTTAATTATTTGCTTTGGTAGCATTATAATGTGAGTAGAATAATCAGAAATTAAATCGTTAAATTTTTTTGAAAAATACTGATAAAGAAAAAGAGTATTTTGATTTACTAAATTATTATACGAAGGTATTTGAATATTTAATACTGGCTTT
>JBKBTB010000312.1:0-1905 GCA_046291015.1 Exilispira sp.
AGGAGTATCCTGAATAAGCTTCAAAAAAGATGTTTTATCAATGGCATAAGCTTCAACAGAAGTTAATGCTATAACATCTGCCTTTCTTTTTTCATTATTTAAAATTGCTGCTTCTCCAAAATATTCAAAGGTGGTATAAATTTTGTCTTTAATTTCATTATCTTTAAGCCCTGAAATCGAAACATTACCAGAAACTATTACATAGAAAAAGTCCGGATCACTATTTTTTTTAATTATATAATCACCTTTTTTAAAATTTACTTTTTTAACAATTAAAAGTAAATCTTTAACTCTTTCGAATGGTAAATCCTTAAAAATATCTATCCTGCTGAAAACATCCATTATCTGATATGCTTCTTCATATTTATGTTTTTCAATGTCAGGGTAAAATGTTTCTCCTATTCCGAACTTAGCGAGTTTTAAGTTTGTCTCCTTCGGAAAATCCTTCTCTGCAATATGATATACAGTTATTTTCTTTTGAATTTCGGCTGGAAGTGAATTTAGATAACTTATTGGAGTATGTAAAGGTGGAATTCCAGCTTCATGATATATAATATCTTTATCCCAGGGGAAATTCACAAGTGTATTGTATCTTTTTTCACCAATTATACCTTTTTGATAAAGCTCTTTTATAATATTTGGTTCATTGAGATGATCTGAAGAATAAATAAAAGTCTTATTTCTATAATTGAATTGAAAACCTATTGTGGGTATTGAATGAAGCGTGTAAAAGAATGAGAAAATAGCACCATGAATATTGTATTGTTGATTCATTTTTATAGGATAAAAATTAAACATTTCCCGCAATTTGTTTGGTGAAATCCTTGTTAAGGCAGAATATTTTCTTATAAAACTTGCCATGATAGTTGGAGTTGTATAAATTGTAATTTTTGTTTCTTCCAAAATCTTTTGAAATGTACCTGAATCATGGTCTGCATGACAATGAGTTAAAATAACAGAATCAATAAGCTTGGGATTTACATTTGAATCCTTAAGCCATAAGGTAGAGTTTGCCGGCGGATCTATCATTATACCAACTTTGTTTATCCATATAATAAAGCCAGAGGTATTTTGATATGGATCAAAACCATGAGAAGGTCCAAGACATGTTATACCAAAAATTGGTGGATGAAATGGTTCTTTTAGTACAGCTCCTAAATTATAGACTGCAGAAAATTTTATCCTCGCTGGAACATCTACCAAAAAATTCCCATTATCATAAACTTTAAAAGAGCCATCATCATTTCTCTTTATAGTTACAGATTGAATCGTTATTGTCTGCGTAAGAGGTAAAAGCTCAACCATATCTTCAAGTTTTCTATTATTTCTAAAAAATTCCATCTCTGATTTTAAATCTGGAACATATGCATTTTCAGTCATTACCACTTCATCCTTAACATCAACATCTTTTGGTCCAAAAACAGCTTCATTTAATACTATTTCCATGTTATGTATATGATCTTTACTTACAAAAACTTTGGTTTTAGATTTTTTTAAAAAATAATTATAATATATTGGAAACTCTATTTCAGCAACACTCATCCCCTGCTTTGGATCAAAATGTTCCATTGGTAAGATAAATATTTTAGGAACACCTAAAGGTAAGAATATTGTATCTTTCAATGTTTCTGGTGGAGAACCAAACTGAATATAACCGCAAGATGTGTTAACAAGATAGCCGCCTCTTGGTAAAGATGTTATTACACCATCAAGTTCTGTTAAACTCTGAATTTTGTTCACATTTACCCCATACTATCAGTAATAATGATAATGATTAAATTATAATTTTTACTTATTTACCTTATTATAGCACAAAATAAAAAATTATCATACTTTTATCTATATATTTTTATTTATTCAAAATATTACTTTGATTTTATCAAAAATTATAATATTATTATAGTG
>JBKBTB010000066.1:0-8522 GCA_046291015.1 Exilispira sp.
TTTTCAAAATTTATAGATTCATTATCTTCGCTTTCAATATTAAAACAATTTGTAATAAATTCAAAAGGGGAGATATATTTAAATAGTGAGTTTAAGAATTGAATAATAGAAATTCTTGAACCAAATGCAAAAATTGAAGATAAAAAAGCAACATATTCTACTGCAGAAAATAAAATATCAGAAAAATCATTAATATTTTTGTTTATAAATATTTTAGTAAATCTTTCAAGTTCTTCTTCGATAAAACTTTCAAAATCATTATTTATTTTATTTAAAAATTCTATTTGCGAATTATTCCAATTTATAAAAATTAAATTATTACAGGTAATTTGATCATTAAAAATACTTTTATTAATAGAATTATCAATTGAAATTGAATCAATAAATAATGAATTCTGTTTAGAATTTATAAGATTTGTAAATTTTACATCTTTGTTTTTTAAGTATAGATATACTTTTTTTGAGACAATTAAAGGGAAAAGAAGAGGATCATTATAACAGTAATAATTAAAATCTGTTAAATTATTTAAAAAAAGTTTAAGAAATATCATTTATAACAACCATTATAAATAAAGATAAAAATTAACAATTTAATTTTTAAAAGCTTATTAAATTATTAACATAAGAAATAAGTTGTTCAAGAATTAATTATATAATTATAGAAAAAAAATAATAGAGGGAAAATTAAATAAAATAGTAAAAATTTTAACAAATTATAAAAATCTACTTGACATATTTTAATTATAAATTATAAATAATCTAGTGAATTAGGAGGAAAGTGCAATGAGAAACGTTTTCAAAGTTATTGCTGTTGCTATGATTTTACTTTTTGCTGTTTCGTTGATGTTTGGTTTTAATCAGAAAGCAGCAAAAGTTTATTATGCTTCTATACCTGAAAAAATTAAAGGATTTGACCCAACTGTTATTACTGACCTTTATACTGCTACTGTTGGTGGTAACATTTTCGAAGGTCTTTTCCAGTACAAATATCTTTCAGATATTTATGAACTTGAACCATGCCTTGCAGATGGTATGCCTACAGTATCTAATGACAATTTAACCTATACTTTTAAAGTAAAAAAAGGTGTTACCTATTATGATCCAGAAAAAAAGGTTTTCAAAGGTGGAAAAGGCAGAAATGTTATGGCTAAAGATTTTGTCTTTACACTTTTAAGACTTGGTGATCCAAACAATACAGAATCTGGTGGTTGGTGGCTTTTTGATGGATTTATAAAAGGTTTTGACACATGGAGAGATGAAGCTGAAAAAGCTGGAAAAGCTGATTATAATAAACTTCCAGAAGGTGTAAAAATCATTGATGATTACACATTCAGCATCACTTTAACAAAGATTTATCCACAGATTCTATATTGTTTCGCTATGACATTTACATGGCCTATTCCAAAAGAAGTTATGGATGTATGGGGTGATGAATGGATTAACCATCCTATCGGAACAGGTCCATATGCTATGAATTATAAAGAAACAATTATTGATAACCAGTTTGTTCTTGATAAAAACCCATACTTCAGAGCAGAATTTTATCCAAAAGAAGGTGGCGAAAAAGCTAAAGCTGCTGGACTTCTTGCATATGCAGGAAAGAAACTTCCTTTTATAGACAGATTAGTTTATTATGTTATTGAAGAATCAACTCCAGCATGGTTAAAATTAATGGCGGGAGAACTCGATGTTGGCGGTATTCCAAAAGACCAGTTTGCTAAGGCAATTACTCCTACTCAGGAACTCACACCAGAAATGAGTCAAAAAGGACTTATTCTTGATATCAACCCGACTCTTGATGTAACATATACATTCTTCAATATGGAAGATCCAATCCTGGGAACTAACAAAAAATTAAGACAGGCTATGTCAATGGCTATAGATAGAGATAAGATGATTCAGATTTTCTATAACAATAGAGCTATCAAGGCACAGACAGTTATTCCTCCAGGACTTGGTGGATATGATCCAAAATATGTTAACCCATATGGTGTTTATAATGTTGAAAAAGCTAAACAGCTTATGGCTGAAGCTGGATATCCAGAAGGAAAAGGTCTTCCTGCTTTCACATTTACAACTTTAACATCTACAACATCAAGACAGATGGCAGAATTCGATAAAGATGCATGGAGCAAAATCGGTATTGTATTAAATATCGAAACAACAGATTGGCCAACATTCCTATCAAAAATTGATAAACATGAAGTTCAGATTGGTGGTATTGGTTGGGGTGCTGACTATCCAGATGCTCAGAATTTCTTACAGCTTCTCTATGGTCCTAACAAAGCTCCTGGTCCAAATGCAGCAAATTATGATAATCCTGAATTCAACGCTCTATATGACCAATTCAAAGTAATGGGTGAATCAAAACAGAGAAATGAACTTTACGCTAAGGCTGCAAAACTTGCAGCAGAAGATTGTCCATGGGTTTTAGGTGTTCACAGAAAATCATATAGCCTTATCTATAAATGGGTTCTTAACTATTTCTTCAGAGATATCGGCTATGGTTATTCAAAATATAGAGATATCGATGTTAACTTAAGAAACAAGCTCAAAGGCAAAAAATAAGATTTGATATTTTGATTATTAATTAAAAAGTAAGGCGAGTTCATTTGATTGAACTCGCCTTTTTATTATTTTAAGATTGTTATTTTTAATTTTAATAATATTTTTTAATTTTTATGTGAATTTTTAATTAAATCAAGAAGAATTGTAGCTAATGGTCTATTTGATACAAAAATTGAATTTGATTTAATATTCCACTGCTCACCAGAAGCTGTAGATAAAAATGCTCCGGCTTCTCTGGCTATTAAGGCTCCAGCAGCCATATCCCAGCTTTCAAGACCATACTCCCAGAAAGCGTCAAAAGTTCCTTCGGCAACAGAGCATAAGTCATAAGCAGCGCTTCCAAGTCTTCTAACAGCAGAGACATTTTTTAATATTTTTTCAAGTTCGCAAACATAATCAGAAACAAGATGACTTTTAGAATGTGGAAAACCTGTGGCAATAAATGATTTAGAAATATCAGTGTTTTTAGAGGTAGATAATTTAATTACTTTATTACCTCTTTTACAATATGAACCAGTACCTTCAATTGCCCAATATAGTTTTTTAAGTATGGGAAAGTTAATAACTGCCAGAATTGGTTTTAAATTATTGCATAATGCAATAGAAACACCAAAATATGGAATTTTATGAACATAGTTTTTTGTTCCATCTAAAGGATCTACAACCCAGCTTAAACCATTAATCTTTCCACCTGTTTCTTCTCCATAAAAGTTTATTTCTGGTGTATATTTATTAAAAAAGGATTTAATCATATTCTCACTTTTTTTATCAATCTCTGTAACTATATCTCTTACCCCTTTTGCTTCAATGCTATAAATTTTTTTATAATTTTTTTTTAAGAAATTCCCACTATTAATTGCTACAAATTTTGCAATATTTAAATATTTAATTATTGATTTTATTTCTAATTTTATTTCTAACGAATCTTGATTAATCGATTGACTTTTGTTTTCCAATATTAAACTCCTTAATCTGGCAAAAGTAATTATATCAATAATTATATCAATCAAAAAAATCTTATGGATTATAAAAAAATAGTTCTTTTGGGAGATTTTTAATGTTAGATTCATCAGAAGTTACAATACCCCAATAAAAATAATTAAAATAATTTTTTATCATATCATTTACATTCTCTTTGCAGAGATTTTGAAATGTCTTTAAGTAGTTTACATAAAAATTTTCTAAATCTTCATTATATTGTGTTATTGAATTAAAAAATAACCTGAATTTATTAATTCCATAGGATTGGTAAAGATAATATGTTGTAAAGATAAAGTTTTTAAAACCATTTAAATCATCATCAGAAATTCCTGTCGTTCGTATATTTTGAATTGTTTTTCGTATAATTTGCATGGAAAAATTTATATTATTAGTATTATATAAAATATTTCCCCAGATTTGTTTTAATAAATAAGGAAAAACATCTATTTGATAAGCACAATTATTCTTTATTCTAACATCTATAAATAATTTTTTACCTAAAATATTTAAAGCTGCAATAAAAGCTGGAGTTTTTTTTGAGTCAAGAACTGGACCCGGGAAATAACATGCAACTAAAGAATTTTTTGAATCCTTAGAAATAGCATAAGAAAAGTTTTTTTTATTTAATTTCGAAGGATCTACTTCACTTATTTTGTTGCTATCAATTTCTTGATTTGAATTTTTTAAAAATGAAAATTTTTCCCATAAGATATTTGCAGCAGCTTGAGCAGATATTTTACTTCCTCTTATTATTATTGTTAAATTTTTAGGTTGAATTAATCTTTTATATAGTTTTGAAACTGAAAATTCATTTATTCTGGAATATGATGAAGGTGTATCTATTAAAAATGAGTAAGCGGTATTTTGGAATGCATTTTGTTCTGCAAGTCTATAGGCAAGCCAGTTAGGATCATATTCTTTTTTCTTTAGAAATTGGGAGTAACTTTTTGCAAGTTCTTGATAATTGATATTTTTTGGTATTGATTTTTTGATTATGTCTACAGGAATATCGGTAAGCAATGTATTGAAATAGCTAGGACTTGCTGCAATTGTTAATCTATAATAATCTTCGGTCATTTGATAATCCAGTTCAGAAAGATAACCAGATTTATAAAGACTTTCAAATTTATCTGCATCATATTTTGCACCCGCAATATAATATAGAATATCTGCTAAGGCATATTGAGTACCTGCAGGAAGATCTGACATGGCTATAGCAAGGTTATTAAATATGTAACTTATCCACATTTTCTGATATAGATTTGAGGAATCAGAATCATTTTCGTTTTTTGGTTGTTTGTAAATATATACTGAAATACCGTTGGGAAGTTTGAAGTAAAATATTGAGTCAACTTCAGTACCTACCTGTCTTATAGAATTATAAAAATTATCATCAAGCTTAATAGGTGTTGTAACACAACCAGAAGCAGATAATAGCAAAAGGCTTAAAATAGTAATAAAGTAAAAGTAAACTAACTTTTTATTAAAAATTTTATTATTCATTATAAACTCCAATTATTTTAATAATTTTTCATATTGATAGGAATTAGCCTTTTCTTTATTTATTAATAGACCAAGAACCCAAAATTTATTTTTAAAATACCTTTCAATAAATTCTTTTATATTATCCTCTGTAATACTATTATATTGAGTGTATAAATCTAAAATTTTAGGAAAATAATCATAACTCCAGAATCTTGAAATAAAAGAACCAACAATTTCAATATCTCTAATTTTATTTAAATTTATCTGATTCATAGCTAAAGATTGTTTTGCACTTTGTAAAAATGCATTATTCCAGTAGGAATTCGAATTGATTATTTTATTAAAATTTTCCTTAAATATTTTGTATACATTTAATACCTGGTTTACAGGTACAGTTGCCATAAAATAGATTGGTCCATCATATAAACTTGTCTGGTAATAAAAATCCCAGCTATAAACATAAGGAGCCAGATCTTTACCAAAAGGATGATTATTGAGTTTTAAGCTGGTTAAAAGTATATCTGCTGCATAACCAAGTATTTCACCTTCTTGTGTGTTTTTTCCGGGTCCATTTAGCATAATATAAATTTTAGCATAATATGGGTTTTGCATATAGTTAATTTTAACGATATTATCATTTAATTCTTTTACTGGTTGAATTTGTAATTCTGGTTTTTCATAACCCTGCCAATCACTAAAAATCTTACTAACCATTTTCTTTGTTGATTCTAATTCGAAGTCTCCAACAATAAGCAAGGCTGAATTCTTTGGTATAAAATATTTATCTTTAATATTTTTAAGTTTTTCAACTGTTGCTGATTTTACGATCTCCATGTCTCCAATAACATCAAATCTGAAAAATTGATCCTGATATAAAGCCTCTGGCATCAATCTATGTAAAAGATAATAATCTGGATCGGAGTTTCTAAGGTTATATTCTTCTAAAATAACCTCTTTCTCTTTTTCAAGCTCTATTTTATCTAAACCAGTAAATACAATAGAATCATGCATAAGTTTTGTTGCTTCCTCTAAAAGATACTTTGGTAAAATATAAAAATAATAGACATATTCTTTTGAAGTATAACCATTGTAGATTATACCAAGTTTATTGAGCTGCTCAAAATAATCTTCTGCTGATTTCATATTTTTATTTGCCTTAAAAAACATATGTTCAAAAAGATGTGTCAAACCATTTGTATCGACAGTTTCTGTATAAGCTCCAGTTTTTGAGGCAAGCCAGACTGATACAAGTGGTGTGTCTGTTTTAGGGACAAGAAATACCTGTAGACCATTGTCTAATGTGAAGCTTTTGTATTTTATTAAATGAGAATAATCTTGAGAAACAAAGATGAATAAAATAATTAATAAAAAAGATAAAAAATAAAGCGTAGATTTCAATTTTTTAATCACTTTTTTCCTCCAGTTAAATTAACAAATATTCCAATTCCATAGTTCATATATCCAGAGATGGTAGAGATTTGAAAAAATATGCCATTGTATTTATCCAGATAATAGTTTAATTGAAAAATTGCAGTAAAACCAATATATGGCTTTATATCTTTTGATGCTTCAAAACCGACTCCAAGACCTATGCCTTCTATAAATTCTAAGGCAATAGATGAAAGACCTAAATGTAATGTTAAAATAGGTGAAAAAGCTAAAGAAAACGCAGAATTCTCAATGAATAAAGCTGAAATAAAACCAAGACAATAATTAAAAGGAATCTGTCCAAAATAGAATTGTCCAAGATTCATTTCAATCATACCAGTAAAAGAAAAGATTAAACTTATAGATGTGGAAAGGATTAATGAAGAATTATTAATATAAGAAATTGCCCATCTACTTTTTTGGCCATCTTTCGCTAAAATAGAAATATTAAAAAGAGAAAATAAAACAAAAAACAAAAAGATAATTAAGATTAATTTTCTTTTCATAATTTTATTGTACTTATCATTATTAAAATTATAGTATTAATTATAAAAAAAAGGACTATCTTTTGATAATTAACATAGTCCTTTTCCTAGAAAAATCAAATATTTTTATTACTAAAATTATTAAACGAATCTTGCGAATGAAATCTTATAAATTTTGAAAATTATTTAAATCTTCAAAGTTACACCAACGCCCCATGTGCTAGTCCAACCAATATAGGCATATTCTATTATCAACCCAAGGTTTTTGGAAAGATACCATGCAATTCCTGATAATGCAGCAAAGCCCAATTCAAAATTTGCATTGCTATATTGGTTCCCAGAATAAAATGCAAAACCAAGACCTATCCCTTCGTAAAAATCAAAATTTCCAGCCAAGCCCAAATGAACAATAAACATTGGAGCAGCTCCAAAATAAGTTTCAGAATAACCTAAAAAGCTCCAGCTTTCAAAAAGAATTCTTGCTCCAATTGAATAATCAATAGGCACTATATTTGCGATATTCCATTGACCAAGAACAAGCTCTGCACCAGCATTTGCACAAATCCCCCAGAAGTACCCTATAGAAGCATAAATTGAAAGATCTCCATTATCAAGATAAGACTTGAAATATTGAGATGGATCATTTGAAGATTGAGCTAAAACTGGTAATGAAATAATTAACAAAAGAAAAATTATTAATAAACACTTTTTCATCAATTCCTCCTATCAAATTTAATAATAGATTATTTTTAAATAAAATCAACAAAATTTCAAAAATTATTAAAAATTATAAAAAACAAAACATTATTTTATATTTAATCTTAATATTATATTAATACATAAAATTTTTATAATAAATTCTCAGTTATCCCAAAATAAAATCATTTTAATTAAAAAATTTTAAACTTTGTTAGACATTATATTGACATAAAAATAAGATTTAATTAACTTATATTTAATATAAGGAGTGAATATGAATGTTGTAGAACTTTTGTCTGTAAAAAAGATTTATATGCTCGATAAAACAGAGGTTCATGCATTAAGAGGTATAGATATATCTATAAAAGAAGGTGAGTTTGTTTGTATAGCAGGACCTTCAGGTTCTGGCAAGACAACAATATTAAATCTCATTGGTTGTATAGATAAACCAACTGAAGGAACAGTTTTTATAGATAATGAAGATGTTTCAAAATTTAACGATAAGAAGCTTACAAATTATAGATTAAATAAACTTGGATTTATTTTTCAATCATTTAATCTTATACCTGTTTTGAATGTCTATGAAAATATAGAATTTCCACTTCTTTTACAAAAAAATATATCAAAAGAAGAAAGAAAAGATAGGGTTATGAAACTCATAAAAGAAGTAGGACTTGAAGATAGGATTAAAAATAAACCTTCAGAACTTTCAGGAGGACAGAGACAGAGGGTTGCAATAGCAAGGGCTTTGGTTACAAAACCTGTTATTGTTCTTGCAGATGAGCCAACGGCTAATCTTGATTCTGAAACTGGAGATAAGATTATTTCTCTTATGAAAAAGATTAATGAAATAGAAAAGACTACATTTATTTTTTC
>JBKBTB010000067.1:0-8485 GCA_046291015.1 Exilispira sp.
TTAAATGAAAAAAGAATATATGAAATCATGATATCCCCTTGATTAATGTAAATGGGAAAACAAATATATCTTATAAAATTTTTTATCAAAAGTTAAATGGATATTTGAATTATAAAAATTTTATTAATTTGACAATTTATAATAAAGTAGAAAAGAAAAATTGTTTCAATTTTTTATACTCCCATTATATTAAAACCACAATCCACATAGATGACCTCACCGGTTATTCCACTTGAAAGATCTGAAGCAAGAAAAGCAGCTGTATTTCCTATTTCAGATGCTAAAACATTTCTTTTAAGAGGTGCTTTTGCCTGAACATGATGAAGTATTTTTGTGAATCCAGAAATTCCTCTTGCAGAGAGAGTATTTATGGGACCTGCGGATATGGCATTTACACGAATATTTTCAGAACCCAAATCTGATGCAAGATATCTAACTGATGCTTCAAGAGCAGATTTTGCAACCCCCATTACATTATAAGATGAAACAACTTTTTCTGCTCCATAATAAGAAAGAGTAATTATTGATCCTCCATTTTTCATCAATAAAGACGCTCTTTTCGCAATTGCAACAAGCGAGTAAGATGATATTTCAAGTGCAAGATTAAAACCAGATCTTGAAGTGTTTACAAATTTATTTTCTAAATCTTCGGATTTTGCAAAAGCAATAGCATGAATAACAAAATCAATGCTATCAAAGATTTTACTAACCTGATTAAAAAAATTATCTATTGATTGATCACTTGAAACATCAAGTGGAAAATATTTAGCATTTAATTTTTCACAAAGGGGACGAACCCATTTTAAAAATCTTTCATCCAGATATGAAACAACAATTTGACCTTTCTGCTCTATAATGGAATTTGCGCATGCATAGGCTAGTGAATGTGAGTTTGCAAGTCCTAAAATAACTCCTTTTTTACCATTTAGTATCATAGATTAATTACCCTTACTTTTTAATTGTTTTAATTTTTTTATTAATGCTGGAATAATTGTAAAAAGATCTCCAACAAGACCATAATCGGCTATCTTAAAAATAGGTGCGTTTGGATCGGAATTTATTGCTATGATGACTTTACTGGATTGCATTCCAACAAGATGTTGAATCTGACCTGATATGCCGCAGGCTATATATATCTTGGGATTAACAGTTCTACCTGTTTGACCAACCTGATGAGAGTATGGTATCCAGCCTGCATCTACGCATGCTCTTGAAGAACCTATTGCCGCTCCTAAAACATCGGCAAGCTCTTCCAGAAGTTTAAAATTTTCAGGTGATTTTAATCCTCTTCCACCAGATACAATTATATTTGCTTCTGAAAGATTTACCTTGCTTGTTTGCTCCTTAATAAAATCTATAAATTTAACTCTTGTTTCTATATAATTTTCATCAAAAGTTTCTTCTATAATTTGACCTTTATGTGATGGATCTATTTCTGCTTCTGGCATAACCTTGTGACGGACTGTTGCCATCTGTGGTCTGAAATTTGGAGATATGATTCTTGCCATAATATTACCACCGAAAGCAGGTCTTGTTTGAATTAAAATTTTCCTTTCTTTATCTATATCCAGTCCTGTACAGTCCGCAGTAAGACCGGCATAAGCACCTATGGCTATTCTTGAGACAAGACTTCTTCCTAATGTTGTTGCACCAGCAAGTAAAATTTCTGGTTTATATTTTTTAATAAGATTAATGATTGTATTTGCATATGTTTCGGCAACAAAATGCTTTAATGCAGGATGATTTACTAAAAAAACTTTATCTGCTCCCCTTTGTATAAGCTTATCGGAAAGATTTTTCTCATTACTACAAAGAAGAACGGCTCCAACATATGTTTGCAAATCTCTTGCCAAGATCTTTGCCTTGCCTAAAAGTTCATAGGTAATTGAAGCAATATCATCTTCTTCTATTTCTGCAAAAACCCATACTCCTTTATAAGAAGAAATATCTAAATCTCGAATAATTGTCTGTCTTATGACCTCAATTGCATTGACTGGACAGCTTGAAACGCAGGACATACATAATGTACATTTTGTCATGTCAATAACTGCTTTTCCATCAATCATAGAAATTGCACCTACAGGGCACACATCAGCACAAGCACTACAACCAATACATTTTTCTTTATCTATTTTAATTCCGCTCATAATAAATCCTTTATTTCAGAAATGAATTGATCGACAATATGTTCTGGCTCACCCTGGAATATTTTGCCTCCAACCTTATGAGAAGGAGTAAAAATTTCGACAACTTGAGTTGGCGAACCATTTAATCCGACCATGTTTTCAGGTATTTGAAGTTCTTTGTTTGTAAATACTGGTATCTGAATTGATTTTGCCCTTATTTTACCCTTAAGTGAAGGTGTTCTTGGTTCGTTTATTTCTTTTACAACTGTTATCAATGCAGGAAGTTTTACCTGTAATATTTCATATCCGTTTTCTAAAAGTCTCGAAACTTCTATAATTTTATCTTCAAGATCAATATTTCTAATATGATTGACATAAGTTGCTTGAGGTATATTAAGATGTGCAGCAATTCCTGGTCCAACCTGAGCAGTATCTCCATCTGAAGCCTGTTTACCACATATTATAAGATCAATATTCCCCAATTTTTCAATAGTTTTTGCAAGTGTTAAGCTTGTTGCCCAGGTATCAGAACCTGCAAATGCTCTATCTGAAACTAAAATTGGATTATCTATTCCCATTGATACAGCTTCTTTTAGTGCAGATTCTGCCTGGGGGGGTCCCATAGTTATAACAAAAGTTTCGGCATTGAATTTTTCTTTTAGTCTTATCGCTTCTTCTATTGCATACATATCGAATGGATTAATAATCGATTCAACCCCTTCTCGAATTAGAGTATTTGTCTTTGGATTAATCTTAACCTCTGTAGTATTTGGGACCTGTTTTATGCAAACTGCTATTCTCATTTTCCGAACTCCTTTATTAAAGCAAGTGCAACAATGTTTCGTTGAATCTGATTTGTTCCTTCATAAATCTGAGTTATTTTTGCATCTCTCATAAACTTTTCTATAGGATATTCTTTAATATAGCCATAACCGCCAAATATCTGAAGTGCATTTGTAGTAACTTCCATTGCAACATCAGAAGCAAAATATTTCGCAGCAGCTGAAGCAGGTCCAATATTTTTTTGCCCGCTATCTGCAGCTTTTGCAGCAGCATAAACAAGTGCTCTCGCAGCCTCAATTTTGGTACCCATATCTGCAATCATCCATTGAATTCCCTGGAAGCTTGTAATTTTTTGATTGAACTGAATTCTTTTGTGAGCATATTCTATGGCTAATTCCATCGCTCCCTGAGCTATACCAACAGCTTGAGCTGCAACTCCAGGTCTCGAATAATCAAAAGTTTTCATCGTTGCAATAAAACCGATTCCTTCCATTCCACCGAGTAATTGACTTTTATGAATTTTGCAATCCTGGAAGATCAGTTCTCTGGTTGGTGAACAGCGAATACCCATCTTTTCTTCTTTTTTACCAAATGTAAAACCTTCTGTTCCTTTTTCTACGATGAATGCAGAAACTCCTCTTGCTCCTTTTGTTTTATCTGTAACTGCTATTACTACATTTATATCTGCAACTCCTCCATTTGTTATAAAGTGTTTTGTTCCATTTAATATATAATAATCATTATCTTTTGTTGCCATTGTCTTAACATTCGAAGCGTCAGAACCAGCTTCTGGTTCAGTTAAGGCAAATGCACATAATTTTTTACCAGCAGCTATTTCAGGAAGATATTTTTGCTTTTGTTCTTCTGTACCATTTAAAAGTATTGGGAACATTCCTAAAAAGGTTGCTGCATAAGATGTTGCCACTCCTCCATCTACTCTTGCTATTTCTTCAACTGCAAGGCATAAATCAAAAACTCCACCACCCATACCACCATATTGTGTCGGGATACAAATGGCATTCATGTCCGCTTTTGCCAAAGCCTCAATAGCACTTTCAGGAAATTCTTCCTTTTCATCCCAATCTTTACTATATGGTCTGATTTTTTCTTCGGCAATCTGTCTTGCAAGATCTTTGATCATTTTTTGTTCTTCGGTAAGTTGATAATTAATCATTAAAACCCCCAGTTAATTTTATAAAATTAGAATTTTATTTATTTAAGACTTCTTTAATTGTATTATAAATTTCCTTTATTATTTTAATTAAATATGACTGCCGGGAAAATATTGATGAATGAGTTAAAATAATTTAATCTATTCAAGAAGGTTTAGCTTTTCTATAAGTTCAAGATCTCTTAAAATATATCTGAATATAACATCCAGACATCTTTTTCTATACAGATGAAAAGTATTTTCTTCATCAAAAAGCCATTGAATCATAAAACCATCGATATTTGCTTTTATCATCGATGCTGCAGTCATAATGTCAAGATTGCTTCTAAAACAATTTTGCTTTATTCCGTTTTGTATATATGATAGTGATTTTTCAAAAACAGTTTTATTAAAATCAAGATTGGGTTTTTTAAATATTTCAGATCTGGCTCCTTCTCTTAAAAAGTCAAGGTAATAAAGATAAAATCTTCTATTTTCTTTTGTTGATAAAAAAGAATCATCTACTCTTATTTTAAGTTGAATAATAGGATCACTAACAGAATCAACTTTTTGAATGAGTCTTTGAGCTATTTTATTATTAACCCAATGAAGTGTTTCAATGAAAATATTTTCCATCGATTTAAAGTAGTAAAACATCAAAGCCTGGGAAACATTTGCTTTTTGAGCAATATCACTTGCTCTTGTATTAACAAGACCAAGTTCTATTACTGTTAAATATGTTGCAATCATTATTTTGATTTTTCTCGATTTAACAAGTCTTTCATCTCTTTTCCCTCTGGTTCTGCCCATGATGGCTCCTGTTTTTTATCTGACTATAAAGGTGACTTCAACTTCACAGGCAAGTTCATCATCTACATAGGCTTTACCTTCACCAATACCCCTTCCATTGCTGAAATGAGTCATGGTACATTCAAGTACAAGCTTATCTCCCGGCACTACTTTTTTTCTGAATTTTGCCTTATTGACAGATACAAAGTATGCTGTTTTTCCTTTATAATCATCATGATATAGTATAGCACATGCTCCAACTTGTGCAAGTGCTTCAATCTGTAAAACACCGGGCATAACTGGTTCATTGGGGAAATGTCCCTGGAAAAATTCTTCATTGTAAGTTAGATTTTTATAACCTTTAGCATATTTAAGAGGATCAATTTCAGTAATTCTGTCTACCATAAGAAAGGGATATCGATGTGGTAATATCTTTTTAATTTGCTCAATATCAAGCATCTTTTTCCTCCTTAAAGTATTTTATAATAATTTAAAAAAGGTTTTTATGGCTATTAAACAATAATTTATTAATTTTTTATTTAATATTTTTATTATAATTTTCTATACTTTATATTTGTAAAATGATTGCTCCAAATGTAAATCCAGCACCAAATGCCGTTAAAAGAACTTTCATGCCTTTTTTAATTACCCCATTTTTTTCTGCATCATATAAAGCAATAGGAATAGTTGCGGCAGATATATTAGCATATTTATCAACAGTTATATAAACCTTTTCTTTATCTAATTCTAAATATTTTGCAATGGCTTCAATAATTCTTACATTTGCCTGATGTGGTATAAAAAGATCTATATCTTCCTTATTAAGATTAGCTTTTTGTAATGCTTCTTTTATAGATTTAATCATCATAGAAACAGCATCTCTAAAAACAGCTTTTCCATCCATTTTTATATAATGCATTCTTTTATTTATAGTTTCAATTGATGCTGGATATCTGGATCCTCCGGCTGGCATTATGAGGTTTTGATGTTTACTTCCATCTGCGCTAATATATGAGGAAATTATACCTGATTCACCTTCAATTTCTTGAAAAATAGCAGCCGCAGCACCATCACCAAATAAAACAGCTGTATTTCTATCTTCTAAGTCTAAAATTTTTGATAATTCTTCTACAGAAACGACAAGAATTGTCCTATATCTTTTTGTCTCAATAAAATTTCTGGCAATCTCTGCTGCGTAAATAAAACCAGTACAACCAGCAAGAAGATCAAAAGCTGGTGTTGGTTTTAAACCAAGTTTATCCTGAAGAACGCATGCAGTGGTTGGAAACATATAGTCTGGAGTAACAGTAGTAACAATTATTAATTCAATATCATCTTTAGATATTTTTGCCTTTTCGATTGCTTCAAGACAGGCTGGATAAGCAAGGTCACTGGCAGCCTCTTCTTTTGAGCTAAAATATCTATATTTAATCCCAGTTCTTTCAGTTATCCATTGATCAGATGTATCAAGAATAGATTCAAAATATCTGTTATCAAGCATTTTATCTGGGAGGTGTATTCCCAGACCGGTTATTTTGATACCCATTTTTTACTCCATAATACCAGATATTTACTTTATATTATTTACTAACTAAATAGTCAATAAAATTTATTAACATTTATCAAATATAATTTTTATGTCAATATATTAATTAAAAAAAATTAATCAAAACTTAAAAAAATTAGGAATAAAATTAATAATATGATATTGTTTTTATGTAAAATATATTTATAGCAAGATTTGATTTTACAGATTAAAATTATAATATATGTATGGTTGAAAGTAACTATATGTAATAAGTAAGGTTTAAAAAAAATTAAATTTAATTAAAAAGATGATAATATTAAAAAAAATGATAATATAAGGACTTATTTTTATGAAAATAGAGGGAAGATATTACAAAAACCATGATGATAATTCTGTCCAGTGCATTTTATGTCCAAATTTATGTATACTAAAACAAAATGAGATTGGTTCATGTAAAACAAGGCAGAATATAGGTGGGAAGATTTACCAGCTTTTTTACAAAATGGCTTCTTCCATAGCCATTGACCCAGTTGAAAAAAAGCCTTTATATCATTTTTATCCAGGGGAAAAGATTCTTTCCATTGGTACAGTTGGATGTTCATTTCATTGTGTTTTTTGTCAAAACTACTCTATCTCTCAATATACAGATATTCACCTGGAAGAGATAGATGAGAATTTAATACTTGATATACTAAATAAAAATAACATTAATCTTGTCGCTTTTACTTATTCTGAGCCTTTAATCTGGTATGAAACAGTTTATGATATTTCAAAATACTTAAAAGAAAAAGATAAGAATATAAAAATAGTTCTTGTTACAAATGGTTACATAAATTTTAAGCCTTTATCCGATTTGCTTCCATATATTGATGCAATGAATATAGATTTAAAGTCATTTCAAAATGAATTTTATAAAAAATTTTGTTATGGCAAACTTGAACCAGTATTACAAACAATTAAAAATGCTTCTAAAAATATTCATCTTGAGATAACAACTTTGGTCATACCAACATTAAATGATAGTAAGGAAGAGATGCTGGCAATATCAAATTTTATTGCTTCAATCAATAAAGATATACCTCTTCATATATCAAGATATTACCCATCTTACAAACTATCTCTACCTGCAACAGATGAAAAAACAATACTAAACCTTGTTGAAGTTGCAAAAGAAAATCTTAACTATGTATATTCTGGAAATATCTGGAATAAAGATGATTCAACATATTGCAGTTGTGGTCAAAAACTTATAGATAGGCATGGTTTTAATGCAAAAATTACTGGTATAAAAAACGGGAAATGCGTAAAATGTGGAAAAGCAATATATGGAATTTTCTAACCAGCAAGATTTCGTCGAAAAATTCAGTATAAAAACATATTTTCAAAGTATCTTAAAACTGATGATTCCAATTTCAATGCAGAATCTTCTATTAAATTCTCTAAATCTTATAGATACAATAATGGTTGGGCAACTTGGAGATGTATCAATAGCAGGAGTTGGAATTGCCAATCAAATCTACTTTTTATTAAATCTTTTTATATTTGGTGTAACAAGCGCCACAGCCATTTTTACATCTCAATACTGGGGAAATAAAGATATTGAAAAAATAAAATTAATTACGGCAACTGCTACAAAAATTGTAATTTCTTTTGTAATTTTCTTTCAAATAATCTCTTTTTTCTTTCCATTCTTTTTGATAAGTCTTTTCACAAAAGATCAAATTGTTATAAAAACAGGTGCAGAATACCTCAAAATAGTTAGTTTTAGCTTTTTACCAATGTCTATTAGTTTTCTTTTTTCATTTATTTTAAGAACGATGCACTTTGTAAAATTATCGCTTTTTGCAAGTATAGTAGGTATTGGAACCAATACAATACTGAACTATTTTTTAATATTTGGAATATGGTTTTTTCCGGCACTATATGTTAAAGGTGCTGCAATAGCTACAATCATTGCAAGATTTTTGGAACTGACTGTGCTTTTTGTTTTTATCTATCTTAAAAATCTTCCATGTAAAATAGACTACCTGCATTTTATAAATAATGAAAAAGGATTTTTAAGTAAATTTTTAAAAATAAGTCTTCCGGTAATTTTTAATGAAATGCTAT
>JBKBTB010000313.1:0-1888 GCA_046291015.1 Exilispira sp.
CGATCCATTCTGGATAAAAATTCTCTTTTTTCATTTTAACTCCCTTTTAATAAATATATTAAAAAATATTCAAATATTATTTATCGAAAAACTTTGTAAAATAAAAAAATTAGTAATTAATAAATCTTTAAAATAAATAAAACTTTTAAACTAAATAGTATTAAAATTAGTTATATAGATTATTCTAAATAATGCTCGGGATAACCGGTAATTTCCCTGATCTCGTTATACAAAGGGGAAAGCTTTTTATACATTTTAGAATATACCCTATTATATAATTTATCATATAGTTTTGAATTATTTTCATCAGGATAAAAAACTTTTCCATAAGATACCATTTCTTCAATGGCTTTTTGTATGGAAGGATAAATTCCTACTGCAATAGCACAGAGTATAGCGGCTCCAAGGCATGAAGTTTCATAGGTACTTGCTCTATATACTGGAAGCTTAAAAATATCTGAAGCTATTTGACAGATTTCATCAGATTGGCTTGCTCCTCCTGAAACAAAAAGCTTTTCTATCTTTAATCCTCCTGCTTTTTCAATTTTTTTAAGCCCATCTTTTAGTGCAAAGGCAAGTCCTTCAATTACAGCCTTATACATATATTTTTTTGTATGAACATCACCAAAACCAATAATTGAACCTTTAGCAAATGGTGTTTTAAGTCCGGGACTCCAGAATGGTTGAACAACAAGACCCATAGAACCAGCAGGAACTTCGCTTAGAGCTTTATTCAGTATAATTTCAGGAGCAATACCTTCCTTTTCTGCTTGACTGACTTCAAGATGGCAAAACTCCCTTTTGAACCAGGATATAAGCCAGTATCCTCTAAAGATTTCTACTTCAGGGTTAAAATATTCTGGGAAAACTGCTGGATATGCTGGCATAAATGAGAGTGGCTCAAAATATTTTCGTGAAGTTACCTGAACTGTTGCTGTTGTACCAAAACTAAGGCTTGCAGAATCGGGGAAAACACAACCTGTTCCGAGAGTCTCACATCCTTTATCTGAACCACAGGCAATGACTGGAACACCTTCAGGAATACCTATAGCCAAAGATGCTTCTTCTGTTATGCTTCCAATAACACTTGCAGGATCTACAATTTCCGGTAATTTTTCTAAATCAACTGGAAATAAAATAGCAGGAAGTTCACTGGCTTTTGCCCATCTTTGCTTTTTATAATTAAAAGGAATATGACCAATTTGAGAGGCTTTAGAATCTATAAACTTACCGGTAAGTTTGTGGTTAATAAAACCACTTACCTGCAAAAATTTATAGCCTTTTTTCCAGTTTTCAGATTCATTTTGCATCAGCCAGTTGCAACTTCCCTCTGCCTGTGTTCTTAATATCGGTTCATACATCCCGACCAACTTGTATAAAATATAGTTTAAACCTTTAGGTATGTAAACTGGTTTTGCTTTTCTCTGATCAAGCCATGTAATAACTGGACGAACAGGATTGCCATCTTTATCGACCAGTACCATTGAATCTCTTTGTGATGTAACTCCTACCGCACAAATATTGTTTTTATATTCTGGATGCTTTGAAAAAATCTGATTGCAACCTTTGATAATAGAATCCCAGAAGATATTTGCATCCTGCTCAGCATACCCTGGTTTCTTTTGAAAATATGGTTGATATTCAATTTTAGCTTTTGCCAGAATATTTGCCTTTTCATCGAAAATCAATACTCTTGTGCTTTGAGTTCCACAATCTATGGTTAAAATCAATTTTTCTTGCATAATGTACCTCAAATTATTAACTTACTTAAATATATAGTAAAAAATAATTAAAAGATTACAAGGAAAAAGATTAAAAAATTTTAGTATTTTTAATAATATATGTTATTAAATTTCAAAGTAAGTGTTAGATAATATTTTATTATTTT
>JBKBTB010000314.1:0-1888 GCA_046291015.1 Exilispira sp.
TAAAATATAAAACATAACTATTATGGTAAGACAATATTTTAAAAAACCAATTTGTATACAATTATTTGTTACAAAGAATTTTAAAAATAGAATTTGAAATAATATTTTTATCCTGATCAATAAGATCAACAAAAGAAGCAGAAAAAGTATTGTCTTTAACATATACAATTTTACAATTTACTTTCAACCTGTTATATTTTAAAAACATATCTACAGAATTAAAAATTTTACCTATTTGTATTTTATTCTTATATTCATCAGAATCTAATTCTGCTCGGAAACCACCAATTGAAATATCTTTAAGTTTGGCTGTAAATTTTAAATCTTTTTCATTTATTGAAACAAAATATCTGTTATTATCTGAAATATTTACTCTTATATCTTTTCTTCTATCATCTGCTTTTATTCCAATTTTTTGTAATATAGAATAAATATAATTTATTATTTCTCTTACAGAAAATGTTTTGAGAAATAATCCAATAAGCTGATAATTTTGCGAATTTGCCGGTATACCCTGAAATTTTAACGCATCTATTTTAGTAATACCAAAAATAAGATTGATTTTATAATCCAGACTTGAAAAATAAGATTTCAAGAAAATCTTAAAGTCCTGATTAACAATATAAAAATCTATAACTGCAATATCAAATTTTCTGCTTTTTGTCTGTTCAATAAAATCTTTTGGATTTTCGGCATAGTATACTTCCATTCCCTTTGGAATGAAATCATTTATTATTTCTTCTATCAGTTCTTCAGTAAAACCCCAGAAAATAAAAGAAACAGAGCGCTGGTATTTTAATTCATTAATCCCTAAATAAATCGAAAGTTCTCCATGAGCACTAGCCATCTCAACTGCAAATATAGATTCATAAAATATCTCATCTTTATCAGGAAAAAATAATACAGAAGAAATATCTACTTTTTTCCCATCTGCGAAAAGTAAATTTGTGATTTTAGCTGAAATAAGATTTCCTATCTCCATAAAGGCAGAATGATTTAGATCTTTATCAACTTCATCATTTTTGGTATAGTCAGACTGTCCAATATTTTTTACAAAATTTGATAATATAACTTTTTTTAAATTAATATCGAATTTTATTATAATATCACCATTAATATCTCCTGAAAATTTTATAAGAAGCAAATCACCATTTACAGGAAGATTTTTACTGGAGGTAAATATATGCTTTTTAGTTAAATCTACATTACTTATCTGTTTAACTACATTTATAGAAGATAAAAGTATTATATTCAATACTCTACCATCAATGATGTTGCCTGTATTACTCAAATTTTCATCCTGGAATTTATTTTAATAAATTTATTTAATGCTATTTGAAATATATTATAATATTTTAATGGTGTCAAGCCTAAATGTCCAATTCTGAAAACTTTATCTTTCAATATTCCCTGACCTGTTCCAATATATAATCTATAATTATTTTTGCAAAATTCAATAAACTGCTTTGATTTTTCATATTCGAAAACAGAAATAGCTGAAGATGGTTCTAAGGAATATTGATTAATATTAAACTTTAGACAAAAATTTCTAATTTTTAATGCTATTTGCCTATTTCGTTCAATTATATTTAATAGATTTATTTTTTCTATCATTTTTAAAAAATTATATATATAAAAAATTGTATTTATAGCAGGAGTAAATGGTGGCACAAAAAGATATTTATTTAAATCAAAATAATATGATGAAATATCTAAATCTTTTATCTGATTTATGGCTCTTAAGCTCAAAGAAACAAAAGAAATACCTGCTGGTGCATTAAATCCCTTTTGTGAACCAAGAATCAATGCATCAATATTGTTTTTTTCTTGATATATATATTCAGAAAGAAAAGCCGAAACTCCATCTGCAATTGTAAAAAGACTATAT
>JBKBTB010000068.1:0-8384 GCA_046291015.1 Exilispira sp.
TTTGCTCAAGAAGATTTTAATATATACACTAGCTTAATCTTACAATTTTTCAACAATTTCTACTCTAGTATTAACAAAAGTCTTACAAATTATATCTAATTTAAATATTAATAATGAGTGACTAATAAATAATAGTTTAATTTTTGGTTTTTATTATGAAGTTATCGCCGATTTATCCGGGACTATTTAAACATTACCATTGTTAATTTCTGAGGTTATCGAGCCATTTTTAAAATTTATAGGTTTTGACTTGACAGATATATTGAAAGTAAAATCAGGATATGTTTTTTATAAATCGGGAAAAATTCAATTTTCTATCTTTTTAAAAATCGGGGGCATTATTCTGAACAGCTTATTGAATATCTTATTGAATATTGTATTGAAGAGATTGATGTTAAAGTAATAAGTCTAGAACCAAATATATCTTTTATATACCTTATATCAAGATATCATCAAATTAGTTTAAATTTAGGTTTCAATTTTCTATTAAATATTGAAAATTTTAAAAATTCTAGATACAATTTGTTTTTAAATATAATTTTGATTCAAATATAATTTTTATTAAATTATTAGCTTAATCTTTATGAGAAGAGTCAGCCTTTTCATCAAAATTACTTCTGCTGCAATTTTCAATTTTATTAACAGATCTTTTACAGGAAATCTTATTATCTATAAAATCAACTGAACCACCTTCGATTTTTATGGCTTTTGCATTTATAAGAGCATCTGCAATTTTTTTTCTTGCCAATGATATTATATTTCCAAATGTCTGTCTTGAAATGTTCATTTTTTGGGCTGCTTCTTTTTGATATAAACCCTCATAGTCAGCAAGTCTTATTGCTTCTATTTCATCTAATGTTAATACAATCATTTCAAGATTTGATAATGGTATCCCGGCTGGTTTAAAAAGTTTAATATCTGGCATATAATTCACAAATCTGCATTTCATTGGCCTTGGCATATCAACCTCAATTTAAATTCAATAATATTTTCAATAAAGCTGAAAAATTAATATCACAAATTAAATTTTTTTAATTAAAAAAATAATATTTTTATTGACATAAATAAAAAAGATTTTATTTTTGGCATATGCTAATATCATGCATTAAATGAATATAATTTTAACTAATTTAAACTAATTTACGGAGGTAAGATTTATGAAAATTGCTTTTGCAATTGGTAAGGATGAAGGGCTTAATTCTCTTGTTTATGGTCATTTTGGAAGAGCTTTAAATTTTGCAATATATGATGAAGATACTGAAAAAATCGATATTATCCAGAACAAAAATAATCATTGGCACAATGGGCATAATGGACATAACGGTAATTGTCAACCTGTTGATCTATTGGCCAATAAAGAGATCAAAGCCTTTGTATGTGGTGGGATGGGACCAAATGCAGTTTATAAATTAAATAGTTTGGGAATTAAAGTTTATTTTGCTGATAATACCTATAATTTAGAAGAAGCTATTAGAAAATGGAAAAATAAAGAGTTTAAAGAGTTTACAGTTGATAATTTTTGCTCACATGGTCATCATCATCATGGATAAACAAATAATATGAATAATTCAACTACTTAAAATAAAGTAGATTAAATTTATAAAATAATATTACTCATTAAGAATTGAACATATATAACTATAATTTTCTTATTGCACGAAGATGATTTAAAGATTTCAAGTTCTTGATCGCCATAAGCAATATCATTTTATACTATAAATCATGGCAATGCATCTTGCAAGTCCAGCTAAAATTACTCCAATAATATAACCAGAATTATTTCTTAATAATCCATCTTTTCATATTTCACCTTTGCAAGCGTTGGATACATCATCAGTATAATACCTATTTAAATGGGAATAGATTCTGATTTAGCTTGAAATCTATTTATCCATTTTATATATTTATCCATTTTATAAATGATTGGAAGAATTAGCCAACTTTAGAGCCTAATATTATGGCTATAAATATTCAGAGTGTTAACAATCGCTATAAAAATCCTTAATTTTTAGCTGGATTATATTACATTATTTTCTCTATAATAGTAATTTTCTCATGGTATTTTTATTCTAAGAGCTGCAATTTCCACCACAGCTACAAGATGAACCAAAACCAGAACCAGATGAAAAATCACTGTTTTACATCTTCAAGTGAAGCTTTAAGTTCAAATACATTACCGCATTCAGTGCATTTATACTCGTATAATGGCATATAATGCTCCTTTTTTTATTTAATTAATTAGTGTTTAAAAATATTTATTTTTTGTTTTTATTTTTATATATTAATTTCTAAAGTCTTTTAAGTTGCTGTATTATTTTTAGCGGCTTTAATCAAATCTTCTTTACTTATGGCATATTTTGCGGCATCTTTCGATATTTCAAGAATAGACTCTCGATCTAAAATTTGTCCAAGAGCTACAAGAACATTATTAACATAAGTTAAAGGATATATTTTTTCACCAAAATAATTTTCAGCAAGATTTGAAATCTCATCACCAGTCCACACTGTTTTTGTTCTATCTATAACATCTATTACATCATCATCGTCAAACCATCCTTTCATTATCTCAAGAATTTTTGAAGCAGGATAACTCGAACAGCATGATTTTAAGTCACCATTCAAAACTACACTAATTTTCATTAAAATAACCCCTTTGAAAATTAATTTGATATAAATATAAAATAAATTACAAATATTTTCGCCTAATAGATAAGTAGATTATACCAATCTATTGATCTATATAATATAAATTTATAAAAAGACCCTAATAAAATCAAAGTAAAAATTACTAAATTTAGTTAAAATTATTTTTTGATATTTTTAACAATTTCATCTGTAATTCTATCTACATCTTCCTGATCAAAATCCAAAGTTGGTATCTTTTCAACATCTTTTTCAGATATTGTGTATTCAAATGTAGCTTTAATCCCTTTTTGTTCAATAATTTTGCTGGCGCATTTATTTGCAAAAGCATTGATAACAATAAGCCTTTTTGCCTTTTAATCAATCGCAATATGTCGCTTTGATCCAGAAGCTATTGCGGAAAGACAACACATCCTTGCCTGTTTTGGCATTGCATTTTTTAATTTTGCACCGAATTCATGATCAACCTGTCCTACAGATGCAGAACCGTCGCATACGAGTATGATGTCAAAATTTTCTGCGGCTTGATGGCATTTGGGCAAAATTTTCCAGTTTTCTTTTGGCATATATATCTTTTTAAATTTAGTTAATATTTTTCATTTAAAATAATATTTTTTATAGCTGCGATATCAATAGCAATAGGGAGATTTTTCATTTTTGAAGAATAGGTAATAGCGATATTTTTAATTTTTCATGATAGGTAATATATTTGGATTGATCGCCATGAACAAAAGTAGAATAGCAACAGTAGCAGAGATAGCTAAAATTACTGGAAAGATTTTTTGTATATTCATTGGTCTTTCTAAAATTTCTCTTAAAGCCATTCCTTTTAATATAGAAAGAAGGAAAGTGAACATAAGCTGCTTAAACAACTCGATTCTGTTTATGGTAGCATAAGTGCCAGCAAACAAAAACATGATAATTGGTATAAGAAATGGTGATAATAGCATTGTAAAAACATTGATTATTGTGGCTAAAGCAACATCTCAACTTTTAATATAACTTTTTCTAATATTATCTTAAATAATTTTTATCGAAATATTACTACATGCATGATTTTTTCAAAATTCAACAAAAGGTAATTTGACTTTAATTTAATCTAAATTAACATACTTAATGATGGATAAAAAAAATTGGTTAATAACAATTTACTGGTTTTTTAGTTATACTGTTATTTTAACATTTTTAGTTATAACAGCTATAAAAGCATTATCTAAAAAAAAATTAGAGATAAATCATTTTATAATGATTCTCTCTTCCTCCCTTATAATGATTGGCTCAACCTTATATACATTATTGGCTATTGAAAACAGAGTGCTCGAAATTATATGTCAGATTATTTCTATTTCTGGTGTATGTCTTGGTATCTATGGAATACCGGCATTTGCATTTGTTGTTGGTAATATTGAGCAAAAATTCAGTAAATTAAACTTTTTTCTTAAAATAATATCTTTAATATTTTTCATTATTTCAATTATTGTTATATTAACCCATAAATTTATATTTATCTTTTTTCTTGTTCATATCTTCTTTTTTATAACAGTTGCCATTACCTCTATAAGTGGAATAATCTTTTCAAATAAGAGTAAAAAAAATCATGAGAATCAAAGAAATGAAAAAATAAGTGAAAAATCAAAAGATAATTTATTCTGGGAAAATTACTTGAAAAATCTTGGGATAATCAGCATATTTTTTGTTCCGGTTTTTATTTTTTTTGATCTTTTTGGAGGTTTTAACATTGGACCTTTGCTAAAATTATCCAATGCTGGTTTCAGATTTTTTCCATTTTTTTTTATAAGTTGGGCAATTATATATTTTTATCAGCTTTTTAAATCAAATCCAGTTTTTTCTCTTTCAGTTTCAACAAAATTTCTAACTGCAAAAGAAGAGGATCTGAATCTTAAAATTAATTATGATATAGATATTATTCTATCTTCTGATAAAATATCCGATTTTGGTCTTTCTCAAAGAGAAAAAGAAGTACTCAATCTTTTACTTAAAGGTTTAAGTTATAAGCAGATAGCCAGCCAGCTTTCTATCTCTATGGCAACTGCGAAGACTCACATAGCAAGAATCTATGAAAAAACTCAAACAAACTCAAAAATTGAACTTATGAATAAATTATTAAATAGATCAAAATAGTTTTAAGATATACATTTATTTTTCTAACAATTTTACTGCCAAAACTTCAAAATAAAAAGTAAAATGAATAAAAAAGGAGTAAAAAATGAAATTATTTCTATTTATTTTTTTTATTTTGTTAACATCTTCTGCTTTTCAATCTTTTGATATTCCTGTTTCTGAGCTTTTATAAGAAATTTCAGATATTGTAAATCAATATCTATATATACTTCAAAACTCTTCAACACTTGAAGAGGCAGCGTCAAAACTTCAAAATATTCTGGGAGGGGAACTTTTAAATTATCAAGGGCAAATTTCACAGGATACCCTATCTTTTTCTCTTAAAAAAGATTTTCAAAATTCTAAATTCTACCAATACCCTATAAAGATTACCAGAGTTGTTAAAATATTAAATGATTATGATGGATATCAACAAACATATATCGAAGGCACAAGCTTCAAGGTCTGGATAGCTAAAAAAGATAGTGTTGCTGGCATGCCAGCTCCTGTTAGAGTTATAAAACCAAAAGATGGTAGTCAGCCTAAAATAATTGGGATTGGAAGTTTTTAGTTTTCTTATGCTACTTTTTTGGCTTTGAGTCCTTCGGCTTTAAATAAATTGAAGATTTTTTATAATCATCCTTTTGTTCAAGGATATCTATCAAACGAAGGACAAGAAAATCAAAAGTTTTTCCTGGTACAAATTGATGTTTCAATACCTTCAATTCCTGTAAAATTTTATCATATTTTATCTTACCAGTTAAAGTTCTTATCTTAAAGTTAAGTCTTTCATCCCCCACTTCATACAGGATGGCAAGTTCTTTATCATTTATTTTTAAAAAAAGGTTTTGAAGTTTTGAATCAGAAGTAGCAATTATTAAACTTATTAACTTTTCCCAGTTTGGACCTTTTCTCATTTTTCTTTTGTTTCTCCATATTTGCTTTAGTAAGGACATATGCTTTTAACTTTTTCTTCTTGCTTAATAAGTCTTGAAATTTTTGCTTTATAAAAAATCCCTTATTTCATCCGCATTAAATTTTTGAGAAATAGAAGAATAAATTATAAAAAATAGATACCAAAAAAAATAAGGTTTGTTTAAAAATTCCTTTTCATAAAAAATTTGAAAATTTTAAAAATCGTTTTTTCCATAATTGATTAATAATCTGAAAAAAAAAGATAGCATCGGTAAATGTTATCTTATAAATTTTAGTAGTAATGTCTATAATATATTTCATAACTAATCATCACAAATAAAAATTAATTTTTATTATTAAAGTCAAGAATTATCAACCTTTTTCCCGACAAAATTTTTTCATAAAATCAACCAAAATCATGATAGAAAATTTTAATAATTAACATATTAAAATAATTGTATTTATTACAGTATAAAATTAGCGGGGTTTAGTAATGAAAAAAAAATTAAGAGTTTTTTACATTTTTTTAGTATTTTTATCATTATTTCTTTTTCTTTTATTATTCTTCTCAAATTATTCTTATGCAAAAGATAGTAAAATTGTGATCATAAGCAAGATAAAAATAATTATAGATGGGAATATTTATGAATGGGAAATACCAGATATTATACCACAGAAAAATGAAACAAATTATACAAGTCCACTAACTGTTATATCTTTTTTAGATATAAAACCTCTTGATAAAATCGAATTAAAAACTCTTACTCAAAAACTTTTCAATATTGAAAGAAATTTATTGAATAGTGGTTACTTTTTTACAGCTTCGGCATATTTTGTACAATCTTCAAAAGCAGAAGGTCTGGTGAATGTTATCATAGAGGTCACCGAAGGATTTTTACTTAGATTTGGTGGTGGCTCAATTTTTGCCGTATTTGGAAAAGAAAATTTATATGGTCTTAGAAAGGGCTATCTTGTTGCACTGGGATACAATCTTGATGGTATAAAATATTATGATAATATGATTTTTAATTCTAATTTTTTTTTGAATACTGGTATTTTTTATCAAAATGGATATGGTTTTTCAGATATATCTTTTGATAAAATTGATTTTGAGCTAAATTTTGGTTATAGAATAAAGCCAAACCTTTTTTTAAGTTTGATTTCATTTATAAATTATCAAAAATCAACTCTTATCGATGGTTTTGAGACTTATTTTTATCAGGGAGATTTTTTTACATTTAAGGAAGGATTAAAAATTTTTTATAATTATTTCTACTTTTTTAATGATGATAAAAATCAAAATGAAAAAGCAGACTTTTTTGTAAGGGGAGAATTTATAATAAATCCATATATCATATATTACTTTAATATTAGAAATTCTAATCAAAACCTCCCAGATGATTTGATATATATTATCAATATCAAAAAAACTCTGGTTCTTGAAACAAAATATTTAAGTACTGGTTTTTCAATAGCCTTTTTTTATTCAAGTAATAATCTGGATTATTTTGTTTCATATAATTTATCATATTCAGATAATCCATTTATCAGGACACTTGTTTCAAAAAGTCAGGCTTTTGCAGATATGCTTTTTGTTTCAAACTTTGAAATAAGAAGTCGGGAATTTTTAATACCACTGGGTGGAATTTTTAATTTTGTCTTCTCTATTTTTATTTTTGATGATTTTGCATTTTGCAAGCATATATATAAAAATCCACAAATACTTCCTTCAAGTTTTCATGAAAATGATGTTCAATATATACAGAATACAATATTTGATTTGTATAATTATTTTTTAAATGCATTTGGGGGTGGAATTAGATTTGGTTTTGCCATGCCAGTAAATGTTTATTTTACATTAACCTATGGTATAAATTTAAATAAAAATGGTACGATCATTCTTTTTTATGGAAAAGGTTTTTAAAAATAAAGATTATAAAATAACTCAAATGGAGGAATAAGATGAAAAAGATATTTTATTTCAAAACAGGATACAATACCATATTTGTTTTAATTATCATATTGAATTTTACATTTCAATTTACATTTTTAGATTTATTAACAAAAAATGTTTTAGCACAGGATTATTATACAATACTACAAAATATAATTGATACTGATGATGAAAGTCAGCTTCTTTCTATTGTCGAGAAATGGCAAAAATCAAATGATGAAAATGCATCTTTATTTGTTGGTATTGCATATCATAATCTTGCACTACTGGATAGTGAAAAATATTCGAAGTTATCTATAGAATGGCTTGAAAAATATAAAGGATCTAAATTTACATATATCTGTATGGCTTACAAAGGAAGTGCCATTACACTTATAGCAAATGCTCTTTCTAAAAAGAAAGATTTTATCGGCGCATCAGCAAAACTCAATGAAGGTTTTAAGTTACTTGACAAAGCAGTAAATCTTGATCCAGAAAATATAATAATCCGTTTTTTAAGATCAGAAAATGGAATGGAAATAACGGAATCAACTCCTTTCAATCGTTCAAAAGAAGTCGAACAGGACTTAAATTTTTTATCTACAAAGCTTACCTCTTTGACATCTTTATCAAGGGCTCAGTATTACTTATTGCTTGGAAGATTAAAGATTTATCAGAAAAAGATTGCCGAGGCTATAGCAGCACTAAAAATGGTTATAAAAGAAGCTCCTGATTCAAAATATGCAAAAAGAGCAAGACAGCTTCTTGCTAA
>JBKBTB010000315.1:0-1862 GCA_046291015.1 Exilispira sp.
CTATATAAAAAACACTCTTCTTTGAAAAAAGAATATCAAAAAGTTTAACCTGCCTTTCATCGGTGTCTTGAAAATCATCTATAATTATAATATCAAATCTATTTGAGATTCTTTTTTTTGCATCTTCATTTTTTGAAAAAAAATCTAAAAGTAATTCTATTGAATCATTAAAATTAAATACCCGATAATTTTTTTTTAGATTAGATGATTCTATATGATAAAAGGACAGAAAATCTTCTATTAAATCTTCAATTATATATATTGAATCTAAATATTTTTGTATTGAATTTTCATTTTGATTTTCACTTTGAAATCTTTCTATCAATTCATTATCGATTGGAGGTTTATGATTATCATAAAATTTCTGTAGATTTTTTAAATTGGAAATTAAATCTTTAAGGACAACTATTTTATCATTTTTATCTTTATTACTTTTGAAATCTCTTTTTAAAAAAGGTTTTATTCTATTAAAAGTACTATATAGATATTTTTGAAGAATTATATGATCTACTTTTTCTGTATTTTTACTAAACTCAAAATCCAGTCCAAGACCCAGTTCATTTGAAAATTCTTTAACAAGTTTCATTGCAAAAGAATGTATGGTGCATGCAGAAATTATATCGAAGGAAAAAATAGAGTTTTCAATATTCTTAATTGCATCTTCTTTCAATTTGTTTTTAATTATGTTATCAAGATATTCTTTCAATATACTATCATTTATAATCTTTTCTATTTTAATTTTCTTATTATTTGAAAGATAAGCCTTAACTTCCATCAAAAAAGCCAATATCCTTTCTTTAATTTCATCGGCTGCGGCATTTGTAAATGTTACAAGAAGAATTTTATCTGCTAAAACTCCTTCCAATATAAGTCTTATGAAAATCTGACTCATTGAATGTGTTTTCCCTGTCCCGGCACTGGCTTCTATAAGATATTTTTTATTCTCAATTTTAATATTTCTAAAGTCAAAACTTTCCATATAATATTACCTTATAAATTTACCATTAAACTTTTTTCTATTTATCTTCTTTTTCCGTTAAATTCAAAATAGAATAAAGATTACTATAAAAATCAATTAGAATATTAATATAATTTGTAATTCCTGGATTATCAAAATATTCTAAATAAATCCATTTATAATAAAAATCTTTTAAGCTCGCATAATTTGATGATATATTATTCAATTTATTTGGGTTAAAAACTTTTTTCTCTATTAATTCTTTTAATTTCAAAATATTAATATTATCATTAATTTTTATTTTATAAATATCTTTTATAATTTCATCATCCAAAAAAATTGGAAGAAACCTTTTATTTTCAATCATGTAAATGTAATATAAGAGTAGATTTTTTATATTCTCTTCTAATTTTATAGCATTTTTTTTAATTATGTCGATATCTTCACCCATATCTGAAAAAATAATAGATTCATTATTTTTATAATTAATTAAACTATCATTGTCAGTAATATGATCATAAATGGAATAGCTTAATTGACCTAATATAAAAGAAAAATTATTACTATTTCCTTTTTTACCCAAAGAAATTTTTTTTAGACTAGATAATTTTAATTTAGATAATAAAAAATAGTATAAAATTGATTGTAAATATTTATCTTCTTTATTAAAAAAATCAAGTAAGATAAGATATTTTGTTTTATCATCTATTGACAATTCGTAGTAATCAAAAATTAAGGAATATTATTTTTTAAGTGTGTGTGTGCTGCATTACCTTTTATTTCAAAAAATACTTCAAATACCCGAGGAAGAGATTTTTAAAAGCATTGATTACACCCAGAGTTTTGATGAGGCAATAGAAAAAGTTAAAAAAAATGAGATAAAAATTTCTTTTTTTGTTCAACC
>JBKBTB010000316.1:0-1853 GCA_046291015.1 Exilispira sp.
TTGATAAAATTTTATCTTCTAACTTAGTATCAAGGCAAGAAGTAGCTTCATCTAAAAATATTACTTTGGGTTTACGAATAAAAATCCTTAAAAAACCTATTACTTCCTTTTCTCCAGCTGAAATCGAGGAATCTGAAATTTTTTGATCAATATCTAAAAACCTACTAAAAAAATCTGTAAGTTTAAGCTTATCTATAATATAATTAATTTTTGATTTTTCTATTTTTAAATTTAAAATTATATTATTATAAATTGAATCTTCAAAAATAATTGGTTCTTCATCTAAATATCCAATACTTTTGCGATATTCAAAAAGATTTATTTCATCAATATTTATCTTTCCAATTAGTACATTTCCACTTTTCTCATAAAAATTTCAAATTAAAGAATTTAATAAAACTGATTTTCCTTCTCCACTTTTGCCTGTTATAACTAATTTTTCTTTTTTCTTTATATTTAAATTAATACCATCTATAATTTTATTATTTCTAACTATTATTGAAAGATTATCTAAGGAAAATTCAAAATTAGAAGGTATTTTGTCTTCTATTTTTTCTTCCTTTTCTTCAAGTATACTTATAATTGGTTCCCAGCTTGTTTTTGTTTTTTCAACATTTTGCTTTAATATTGATAAATTTTTAATATCAGGCATAGCCAGATAGATAAGATAAAAAGAAAGAAAATCACTTATTGAAAATATTTTGTTTACATTTGTATAGTATATCAGAACAATAATTAAAATTGGTAAAATTTTTTGGATAAAAAAACTAAGTTCGATTCTACATAAGAATAGATTTGCCTTTTTTCAAGAAAATTATCTATAGCACTATTAATATTCTTTTTACTTTTATTAAAAAAAAACTTATATAAATTATTTGAATATATATCAAACTCTCCTTCAAGTATGTCGGTAATTTCATCACATAAATTGCCCAATACAATATATTGATTCTTTATTATTTTTATTTCCTTTTTTCTAAAAAAAATAATTATAGATAATAATATTCCATTGCATAAGAAATAAGGAATAATATAAATATAATTCATCTTAAAGATAATTATAATTAGAACTGTCATTTTTATTATTAATGACAAATTTTTAGCAAAATCATAAAAAGCAATACTGGCTTTGTTTAAATTCGTTAAAATATTATTACATATACTGCCAGAAGCATTATTATAGTAGAAGTTTATTGGTAAATAAAAATATTTTTCAATAAGTTTTCCTCTTATATATTTAAGTGGCTTATAAATAAAAAAAGTTATCATTATTCTTTCAAATATTATTTCCAGGGTAAAGATTATTAAATATATTATAAAAGTATAAATAATATTCTGGAAAAATAAGATAATATTTCGATTTATAAATGCATAATTAAAAATCCTATCTATTAATTGAGGAATTAATAAATAAAGAAAACAATGAAATAATAATAAAAAAAAGGCTAAAATATGATTATATTTTTATTCAATTCTTCTTGCACCTATCAAAAATGTTTTTTACATTCATATCATCAAAATCTTCTAATAATTCCTCTTTTAACATATTCATAAATTTCAAATCGTCAATTTTATAATCAATTATTTTTTCAAATAGAAATAGATATTCAAGGTTTTCATGATTGTAAAAATTTGAGGATTTGGAAGTTATTGGTAAATCTTGAAATATTTGATAACTCAATTTTTTTTAATAAGATTCATTTATTTGAATTGGTTAGACAGGAAAAATTAGAAAAAAAAATAATATTATTAAAAGCGAAACAAATAAAATTTGATAAATCTTAATATTATTTTTTTTATTATATTTATCCTTTTTTATCATTCTCTTGATTTTTTGAATTTTTAATCTTATC
>JBKBTB010000317.1:0-1843 GCA_046291015.1 Exilispira sp.
CTCCATTTATTATTAAATTCTTTATCTACAAATTTAATAAAATTTTCTTCGTCATCTATAACAAGTATTTTTTCTATTATTGTATCAGGATTCATATCGGCTTTGCTATTTTGCTTATTTATAATTGTTTCTGGTTCCAATTTAGTTTGTTTTGATTTAATATCCAGATCTGATTTTTCAGTTTGAATATAAGGGAGGGTAAAAAAGAACTTTGAACCTTTACCATATTCTGATTCAACCCATATTTTACCACCATGTAATTCTATGAATTTTTTGGTTATAGGTAAACCCAGTCCAGTTCCTTTGACTTCTCTATCTGTTCCACCATCAATCTGAATAAATTCTTTAAACGCTTTTTCAATATCTTCTTTTTTGATACCAATACCAGTATCTTCAACACAGAATAATATATTATCTTTATTTTGATATTTTATTTTCAATTTTATATATCCTTCTTTTGTAAATTTTGCTGCATTTGAAAGCAGATTAATCAGAATCTGTCTTAATCTGGTTTTATCAGCAAAAATCAAAGACAAATTTGGGTCGATATCTGTCATTAAAGTTATAGGTTTATGATTTATCAAAATCTGTGTATGACTTAGAATTGAGCCAAGAATTTCTGATATGTCAAAAAATTCTTTATAAATTTCCATTTTACCTGCTTCAATTTTGGCAAGGTCAAGAATATCATTAATCAATGTCAATAAGTATCTACCAGATTCTTCTATTCTCTTTAACATATCAAATTCATCAGGATAATTACTTTCCGGTAAAGTTCTTTGAATAAGATATGAAAAATTGATAATTGAATTCAATGGTGTTCTTAATTCATGACTCATATTTGATAAGAATTGAGTTTTCATAAGATTTGCATATTCGGCTTCTTTCCTGGCATATTCAAGATTTTTATAAAGCCTCGCATTATTTAACGCTACACCGATTGCAGATGCGATACTTTCTGCAAAAGAAATATCATGAATATTGAATTTATCTTCATTCTCAGATCTCCATATTACAAGCAATCCTTCTACTTTATCTTCAAGCAGAAGTGGAATAACCATAAGTTTTTCATTTTCTGCTCCTTCGGCTGTACCTTCTACCTGCATGGCATATGGATTATTGGCAAGATCATTTTCAATAATCAACCTTTTTGTTGAAATACATCTTCCTATCAAACCAACAGATTCATTAATTCTATCATTTAACAGAGCTTCTGAATCTTTGCCAACCGCACTTATACAATAAAAATATCCATCTTCTTTTTTCAGGTATATAGCTGCTGTAGTATGAGAAATAACTGAAAAAACAATTTGTACAATTTGATTAACAATCTGATTTAAATCTAAAAATGAAGTAATCTCTCTACTTATCTCAGCAATGATCTGAGCTTCAATTTCTCTTTTTTTCGTTTCACTTAAAAGAAAAGCCTTCTCAATAGCACTGCTTATGGAATTAGCAAGAATCTCAAGTAAACGAATATCTTCATTTGAAAAATAGCTTTCTATATCATATTGTTGAATAGATACTATACCAACAGCTTCATCATTTGAGATAAGTGGTATACCTACCCAGGATTTAGGAGGCTCACCAAAAATAACTTTTCCCCCCAATTTACTTATCTCTTTTCTATCTGGACTATTTATAATAACAGGTTTTTTCTTTTTAATTACCAGAGATGTTAATCCCTCTCCAAGTTTCATTGGTTCAACTATTTTATTTTCTCCGAAAACAGAAAAATATGGTGTAAAGATTTTTTCTTTATCTTTATCTAAATAACCGATGTAAACAACATCACACTCATATAAATTTAATATGGCTTTCCCTAAAATTATGCATAATTCAT
>JBKBTB010000318.1:0-1841 GCA_046291015.1 Exilispira sp.
AAGAAAAAAAAGAATATCAATTAATTTTACTTTTTTTTATTCTAAAACATCACGGCCAACTAAATTTAGGCAAGTTTAAAATTGATAATTATGAGTTTTGTATAAAAGAAAATTTAGAAATAGAATCATATTTTGAAGTGGATGATCAGTATTATAGTAGTCTAATAAAATCTTACTACTATATAAAGCATAATGATTTTGATAAAGCATTTTCTTTGCTTGCTGAAATAAACAGTATAAATAGATTATCTTACCTCAGAGAATTAATATATCTTCAATGTGCCATCGAAAAAGGTTTATATGATGAAGCCGAAAACATCTTTTCTCTTTTATATAATATAAATAAGAATAATGAAGCATTAAAAAAATTATATGCTTATTATCTTTTAAGAAAAGGGGAAGTGATCGCTTCCTGTAAGTATCTTGAACAGATGAAATTAAAATTAAATAATGATAAAGAAAAAACCTTATACCTATATAATCTTATTGAATCCAAACAATTAGATAAAGCAATAAGTTATTTAAAAAAGGAAGCTAAAACAGAAGACAAATTATTTTTGCTTGCAAGATTATTACATTATATAGGTATTTTAGATGAAGCATTCCAGATATATGAAAAGATTGATGAAGTACAATATCCTGTAAACAAAATGAAAGGATTTATATATTTTCAACTTGGAAAAATGGATGAAGCCTTAAATTCTTTTAATAAAGAGATTACTGTAAGATTTGCAGAAACAGATTTAATTAAGATGATTCGATATCTAAAAATGAAAAAAAGGTGGGGTAATGCATCAAACTCTTTCAGAATTAATATTTAAAGATCTTGCAAACAATATTTCTAATATAAGTGATTATGATTTTTTCAGGTTGAAAGACTTTATAATAAATAAAAAAAATGATTTTACTTTTGATTTACTTTTAATTGCATTTACAAATTGTTATAACAATTATATTGAAAATCTTGCTTTTTTAGAAAAAGATCTTGATAAAAAGAGTCTTCTTGAAACCTTAAGTTTAAGATGTAAAGAACTGCTAAATTTAATAAATATTTTTGATGAAGATATATTATTGAATTTTATTGGTGAATTAAAAGAAATAATATTATCATTGTTTTCAAATAATGATATAAATTTTGTAAATTCTTTTTTTTATAAATTTTCTAAGATTGAACCATTATTTTGTTTAAAGTTATTGAAGAAAAAAAAAGATATTTTAACAGAAAACTTAAATTCTTTACTTCTTATTCTTGAAGATGAATATGAACAATATCAGACTCTTTCTTTTGAAATAGAAGAGATATTAAACAGGAATATATCTGATTTTAAGTATGATTTTCCTGCATTTAACTATTTAGATTTTTTATAATTTCCTTTTCAAAATCTGGAATAGCAAGAGAAGAAAAATAAATATCTTCATTGAAGTATTTCAAGGGGAAATTTTTAATCTTTTTAACTATCTCTTCTTTGGATAATTTTAATGGATCATATTTTTTACTTGCAATAATAGAACTAAAAAAACCAGTGGGATAACAGGGCATAGGATAGTATATAAAATTAACATACTTAAAAAGTAAGCTTAATTTTTTATAGATATTTTTTCTCATCTCTTTATAGCAAGCTAAAAGCGGGGTTTCTGATTGAGCAATAAATATCCCATCGTCTTTAAGAGCTCCATATGCCGATTCATAAAAGTCTTCAATAAATAGGTCATTTGCAATAGTTTCTGGATCTGTTGAATCGACAATTACTATATCATATTTTTTATTTTGTTCTCTTAAATACTTAAAACCATCGTCTATTATTATTTTTACTCTTTTATCAAAAAGAGACTTAGCGAAT
>JBKBTB010000069.1:0-8117 GCA_046291015.1 Exilispira sp.
TCCTAATATTTCAATAAAACTTGAGATATAAAAATACAACAAACTTCAATTATTGAGGTATTTGGTGAAAACTATCCTAAAAAAAATAACAAAGTCAGGTGATTTTAGAAAAAACTGCTTTTTCTAACTTATTTAGATTTTCAAGTATAGTTTTTATGCTATTTTTAGACTAAGATTATCAAAAACTTTCTTGCTTATAAAGTAATTTCTGTTAAAAATTCATTAAGGGGTTTTTTTATATCGATGAGGGAAAGTGAAAAACAAAGCATTTATTCAGTAAAAGAGATAACATTAAAAATAAAGACACAATTAGAATCTGATGAGTTTTCAAATATTTCAATAAGTGGAGAGGTTTCAAATTATTCTACCTCTCAATCGGGTCATTTGTTTTTTAATTTAAAAGAGGTAAATCAGGAAACTTCAGAACAATACATCTTAAAAGCTGTGATATGGAAATATATTGCAAAAAACTTAAAAAATCCCATTCAGGATGGGGATAAGGTAATATGTAAAGGGAGAATTAGCCTTTATCCTCCATCAGGAGAGTACAGATTTGTAGTCGATTCTATTAAATTAAGCGGGGAAGGGGAATTTTTTAAAAAATTCCTGGAATTAAAAGAGAAATTATTTAAGGAAGGACTTTTTGATCCTGAAAAGAAAAAACATATTCCAGAATATCCTGCAACTGTTGGTATAATAACATCGGAGTCAGGGGCAGCTTTGCAGGATATTTTGAACACAATAAAAAGTAGAGCAAAACATATTGATATTATTGTTTTTCCTGTTTTAGTTCAGGGCGAAATGGCAGCTAAAATGATCTGTTTAGCAATAAAATATGCTAACCAGAAATTTAAAAATATAATTGATGTTTTAATACTGGCAAGAGGAGGTGGATCTATAGAAGATTTATGGCCTTTTAATGAAGAAATCGTAGCAAGAACAATTTTTGATTCAGATATACCAATTATTAGTGGCATTGGCCATGAGACAGATTACACCATTGCCGATTTTGTTGCTGATTATAGGGCTCCAACTCCAACAGGTGCAGCTACAATTGTAAGTCAAGGAGCAATTAATGCCATAGAATTTATCTCAAAATCAAAATTAAGGCTTACAAATAATATTAAAAGGATTTTCAATTTCAATTTTGAAAGAGTATTCACAAATAACTTTAGAAAAAGAGCTTCTTTGATTTTGCATTCAAAACTAGACAATTACAATATGAGAGTGGATTTTATTTTTTCAAAATTATCTAACATTTTTAATACTATCTACTTAAATTCAAAACAAAGACTTGTAACATCAACAAAATTATTGGAAAATTTATCTCCTGAAAAGATACTTTCGAAAGGATACTCAATTACAAGAAAAGCAGATGGAAATGTAATAATTGATGCAAATAATATATTGAAAGATGAAGAGATTGAAACTATTTTATACCGCGGTAAAATATTATCAAGAGTTGAAAAAAAAATATTATAAAATCTTAAATTAAAAGGAATATTTATGGGAAAGGAAAAATCAGTAAAATATGAAAGCAAAAGTTTTCAAGAAAATTTAATAAAGCTTGAACAGATTGTGAACATGATGGAAAACCAGGACATTAGCCTTGATGAAGCAATAAAATTATATGAAGAAGGTCTTAAATTATCAACTTATTTGAATAATTTATTAACAAAATATGAAGGTAAAATAAAAATTTTAGAAGAAAATTTTGAAAATGGAAAAATTCTTGAAGAGAATGAAGAACAAATTCAAAAAGAAAAAAATAGTGAAGATCAACTGTTTTCATAGCAATATACAGAAAGTAGAAATAAAAGATCTGATAATCTATTTATAAAAGGTAGTATATTAGAATCTTTTCGTAAAATTTCTTTGATATCAACTATTTCTCTTTCTGCTCTTCTTGCTATTGTTCTTGCGTAATTCAAATAGGCTTCATTTTCATTGGAACCACTTATAATAAATGCTTTTAATTGCCCAATTTTTTCCTCAAGTTTATAAGATAATATTTCTAAAAACTCTATATCCTGTTTAGAAATTCTTACCTTACAAAATTTTTCTACATTTTCTCTTTTTACAGCAAGTTCACACATAAGATAAACAAGTCTTTCCTGAATAAATTTTATCAAAGCATCTAAATAAATTTTACCATCATCCCTTAGTAATATCTGGAAATAATTATTTGAAGATTGCAATTTTTCTTTATTTTCAAAAAATATAAATTTATTATTGTTTTTTAATTTTGCTCTTGCAATTGCAAGTGTTGCAGATAATTCATCTATTGTACCATAAGTTTTTGGCTGTTTATCTGATTTTAATACTTTTGTTCCATCGAATAAAAATGTATAACCTTGATCCCCTTTTTTAGTAATTATAGACATTGATCATCCTCACGAACAATATTAGCACCAAGCTTATTAAGTCTTTCATCTATTCTCTCATAACCTCTATCTATCTGTCTGATATTAAAAATCTTTGACTCACCTTCTGCAAGTAAGGTAGCGATTAAAAGTGCCATACCAGCACGAATATCAGGAGAGGTAACAGTTACCGGATTCATTTTTGTTGGTCCTGAAACGACAACTCTATGTGGATCACATAGTACCAATCTGGCTCCGCAGGTTACCAGTTTGTCTGTAAAAAAAAGTCTGCTATCGAATAGTTTTTCGAAAATTAAAACTGTCCCATTTACTTGAGTTGCCATAACTACAGTGATAGAAGTTAGATCAGAAGGGAATCCAGGCCATATCATATCTGTAATTACTGGAATTCCTTCTCCAATGTCTGCATGAGCAATCAATTCCTGATTGGATGGCACTATAATACAATTATGGTCAAACTTAAAATCTACTCCTAATTTATTATAGAACATTTTTATAATATGATAATGTTCCGGATAAATATCTGGTATGGTAATTTCGGAATTAGTAATGGCAGCAAGACCTATAATTGATCCAACTTCTATATGATCAGATATTATTTTCCAGCTTCCACCTTTTAAACTGCTAACACCTGTAATTGTTAGTTTATTTGTTCCTATACCATCTATCTGTGCTCCTATTGAATTTAAAAAATTGCAAAGATCCTGAACATGTGGTTCGCATGCTGCATTATATATTATTGAAACTCCTTCTGCACAAACCGAACCTAAAATAGCATTTTCTGTTCCGGTTACTGATGCTTCATCAAGATATATATAGGAACCTTTTAATTTTTTAGCTTCTATTTCAAAAAATGAATTAATCTTTATATTAGCTCCAAGACTTGTTAGAGCTTGAAAATGAGTGTCTATTCTTCTTCTTCCAATGCTATCTCCACCTGGTTTTGGAAACCTGGCTTTACCTGTTCTTAGCAAAAGTGCTGGAGCAAATAACATGGCTGTTCTTATAAGACTACCAAGTTCTGGATCAATGGTAGAATTTTTTATCTCTTTAGCTTCTATAATATATTCATGCTTTGCTGGATGAACAATTTTTGCACCAAGTGTTTTGCAAATTTCAATCATCACCTTAACATCTTCGATTTCTGGAACATTTGTAAGATGAACAGGTTCATCTGTTAAACAACAGGCTGCAATAATAGGTAAAGCAGCATTTTTACTACCATTTGGTACAAAAGTTCCCTTTAATTTTGTAGGACCTTTGACTCTAAAATATTCCATATTGACCTCTTGATTAATATATGCAAATAAAATAATTTTAATCAAGTCAATATTCTTTCTGATATTTTATTATAACATTAAAAATTATAATTTAATATATCATATATTGACTAATAAAGGAAGTCTGTTAATAAATATGGACAAAAAAAACTTTTTGAGTATAAAATATAAGTATAAAGTATAAAGGTAAAAGATAAAAATGGACTATTATAATCTAAGTAATTATGACTTCAATCTTCCAGAAAACAGAATTAGAAAATATCCTTTACTAAATAGAGAAAGTTCAAAGCTTTTAGTAGTTGATAAAAAAGGGAATATAATTGCAAATACAATTTTTAACCAAATTGTAGATTTTATTGAACCAAATAGTTTAATTGTTTTTAATAATTCAAAAGTTATTAAAAGTAGATTGTTTGGGATAAGAGAAAAAAATAATAAAATTATTGAAATTTTAATTATTAAAAAATTAGAATCAAATTTATATCTTTGTCTGGTAAAAAATAAAAAATCATTTAAAGAAAATGAAAAAATTATATTAATAAAAGATTACAATAAAGAAAAAGATAAATTTCAAATTAGCGATTTACATATAGTTATAAAAGGAAATAAAAAAGAAGGGCTTATTATATCATTCAATAAAGAATTAAAAATTGAAGAGATTGAGAATTATGGTTCTATTCCAGTACCTCCATACTTAAAAAGAGATGCTGAAAAAATTGATGAAATATATTATCAAAATGTTTTTGCAAAAGAAAAAGGTTCTGTTGCATCGCCAACAGCTGGTCTTCATTTTACCGAAAATTTAATTGAAAAATTAAAAGAAAAATTCATAGATATTGCCTTTATAACCCTGCATGTTGGCTGGGGGACTTTCGCTCCAGTGAGAGATGAAGATATAAGAAGACATATAATACATAATGAATGGTTTTCTATAGATAAAATAGCTTCGGAAAAGATAAATAATGCGAAAAAAGAAAATAAAAAAATAATTGCCTGTGGTACTACTAGTTTAAGGGCTTTGGAGGGTTGTTATAAAGAATATGGTAAAATAGATAATATTGAAGGTGAAACTTCAATATTTATATATCATCCTTTTCAATTTAAAATAGTTGATGGTCTTATTACAAATTTTCACACACCCAGATCATCTTTGCTTTTATTGGTTTGTGCTTTTGCCGGGTATGAAAATATAAAAAAATATTATAGTTTTGCACTTGATAATGATTATATGTTTTTTTCCTATGGAGATGCAATGTTTATAATTCCCTGAATTAGTATTTATTAAAATATTTAATTATTTTTTATTAATTCCATTTATAAATTTTTTTATTGTCTTATTAAGATTGAAAAATTTATTGAGTTTATAATATTTATTGTTATATTTTTATTAATAAAATCAAATAAAGGAGAGATGATATGAGTGATGCTGTTTTCAAAATTCCCCAGCCAATTAATGAACCGGTTAAGGAATACAGAAAAGGCTCGGTTGAAAAGATTGAATTAAAGAAAAAACTCAAAGAATTAAAAAATAATACTATAGAAATACCTTTAATAATTGGTGGAAAAGAGATTAAAACAGGCAATACAGGTAAATGTATATTGCCTCATGAACATAGTAAGGTTATAGGTATTTATCATAAAGCAGGTAAAAAAGAAATTGAAATGGCTATAGATGCTGCATTAAAAGCAAAAAAACAATGGGAAGAGATGAGCAGCAATCATAGGGCAGCAATATTTTTAAAAGCTGCTGATTTGCTTTCTGGCCCTTATAGAGCTCAGGTTAATGCCGCTACTATGTTAAATCTTTCCAAAACAGTTTTTCAGGCTGAGATAGATTCAGCGTGTGAACTTTCTGATTTTTTTAGATTTAATGCATATTATCTATCAAAAATATATGAGGATCAACCTTATTCACCAAAAGCAACCTGGAATAGAATGGAATATAGACCTTTGGAAGGTTTTGTTTTCGCTGTAACCCCTTTTAATTTCCTTTCAATTGGAGGGAATTTACCTTCAACTCCAGCTATAGTTGGGAATACTGTATTATGGAAACCAGCTTCTTCTGCAGTTTATCCAGCATACTTTATAATGAAAATACTTATGGAAGCCGGACTGCCCGATGGGGTTATTAACTTTATACCAGCTAATGGTTCGGAAATAGGAGAAATTGTTTTTAGTTCAGAATATTTTGCTGGTGTTCATTTTACCGGTTCTACAGCTACTTTTCAGTCAATGTGGAAAACTATTGGATCAAATATATCAAAGTACAGATCATATCCTAGAATTGTTGGAGAAACAGGAGGTAAAGATTTTGTCTTTGTTCATAATAGCGCAGATCCATATGAAGTCGCTACAGCCTGTGTGAGAGGAGCTTTTGAATATCAGGGGCAAAAATGTTCTGCTGCTTCAAGAGCATATTTTCCATCATCTATTTCAGATGAAATAATTGAAATTATGAAAGAGCAGATTTCAAGAATTAAAATTGGTGATCCAGAAGATTTTACTAATTTTATGACAGCAGTTATTGATGAGTCTGCATTCAATACTATTACCTCTTATATAGATTTAGCTAAAAAAGATGATAAAACTTACAAATTTTTAGCTGGCGGAAATTATGATAAAACCAGAGGATTTTTTATTCATCCAACTTTAATTGAATCTAAAGATCCAAAATCGAAATTGATGCAGGAAGAAATATTTGGTCCAGTCTTAACTATTTATATTTATGATGATAAAGATTTCGAAAAAGCTGTTGAGCTATGCAATACAACATCAAATTATGGCCTTACCGGTTCTATTTTTGCGAAGGATAGAAATATTATATGTAAACTTGAAAAAGATTTAAGACATGCTGCTGGTAATTTTTATATCAATGATAAACCCACTGGTGCTGTAGTAGGGCAACAGCCTTTTGGAGGAGCAAGAGCTTCAGGAACTAATGATAAAGCAGGATCATATTTAAATTTATTGAGATGGATTAGTGCAAGAAGTATAAAAGAAAACTTTTTGCCACCAAAAGATTTTATCTATCCATTTATGGAAGAAGAATAAAAATTTTACATTATAAAAGAATGAACTATATTTAAGATGAAGGAGCATCAGATGAATATCCTCATTTATGAACAAATTTCCCCTTCAATAATAGAAAGGATAAAAGAATTAGGCCATAATGTTTATGATATTTCGCAGCATAAAGATAAAGAAGATCAATATTTACCAATTTGCGAATTGATTATAATAAAATCCAGAACTATTCTATCAAAGGATATTATATCAAGGGCTAAAAATCTCAAATTCATAATAAAAGGTGGGGTTAGCATAGACAATATAGATATAGACTATGCCCATAATCTTGGGATTCATGTATTAAATACTCCAGATGCTCCAATTATCTCTGTTGCAGAATATACAATTGGATTAATACTTGCAATAGTTAGAAATATTCCTCAATCAGATAAATCTTTTAAGGAAGGAAATTTTGCTATAGATCAGTTTAAAGGTCATGAAATATATGGTAAAACCTTAGGAGTTGTTGGTTTTGGTAGAATTGGAAGAGAAGTGGCAAAAAGAGCTCTTGCTTTTGGAATGAAGGTTATTGCTTGCGATAAATACCTGTTTTCCTCCCCAATGCCAGATATTCCATTATTATCTTTAGATCAATTATTAAAAAAATCAGACATTATAACATTCCATCTAACATTCGATCCTTCCAAAGATAAACCAATAATTGAAGCCAGAGAATTTCAATTGATGAAAGATGGTGTTATTTTGGTTAATTGTGCAAAGAATGGTATTATAAATGAAGTGGATTTAGCGGAGGCTATTAGAAAAGATAAAATTGGTGGTCTTGCAATTGATGTATTAAATATAAATTCTTCGTTATTTCCTTTATTAAAGGAAAATCCCAGGATAATAGCTACAACAAATTTAGCTGCAAAAACTTTTGAAACAGACCAGAGAATTTCTGAACATATTTTTACTATCATAAAAGGACTTGAACAAAAGTAAATTTTAATAGGGAAAAAAATGCCAGATCCAGTTTCACAGAGTAATTCATATACTATTTCAGTAGAAGAAAGATTAGAACTCTTAAAAAAATTAGACAGATTGGAGTATTATAATAGAATTGAAGATGTAAATGATATTGTTTCATCGGAAGATCAGGATTCATTTTTTACTCATTTTGAGCTTTCCATTATTGATAGTGTGGTAGCTTTTTTTCGACAAATTATTTTTGGCGAAAGTATCAAGCAATTTATTTTTAAAAAATCTATTAAAAATGAAATAAAATATTTGTCAAGTTTACATCCCCCTATTTTAGATAAAAATGGCATATTTGTCCTTTCACCTTTTATAAATTTTTTATATGAAGCAGCTAAAATTTCAACAGATTATCAGAATTTTTTTAAATTCTGGAACAAAACTATTGCATCAAAAAATAATTTGATATCAT
>JBKBTB010000070.1:0-8082 GCA_046291015.1 Exilispira sp.
TTGAATTGTTTTTCTTACAATTCTTCTATTATGCACTGAATCCTCAATTTTTGCCCTAGTTATTAATTTTTCGACATTTGATCTTAAAAATCTAGCTTTGGCTAATGTTGTCTCTATTTTCCCATAAAGTATTAATGAGGTAGCAAGGTTTCTAAGCATTGATTCTCTATGTGCCTTTGTTTTTCCAAGTTTAGCCTTCTTTACTCCATGTCTCATATTCTGTATCCTTATAAAGATTTATTTTATTCATTATTTTTTTTATATGTTCTCTCAATTCTTTCAATCTCATCTTTCATATTGAGTGATAAACCTTTTTCTTTTAATTTATCTATAACTGTTTCAAGAGATTTTTTACCAAAATTCTTCAAATTCTCTATTTCTGATTCAGTTTTAGTCAATAAATCTCTAAAAGTTCTTATATTAGCAGAATTAAAGCAATTTTTAATTCTCTCAGTAAACTCCAGTACATCTAATGATTGATCTAAAATATTTAATAATTTTGCATCATGATCATTTATTGATTCTTCTGATATTGAGCCAATATCAAATATTTCTTTCTCATCTTTAACACTTGTAATAAATTTTGAAAAATATTGTATAAGGATGTATGATGCTTGTTCTACAGCTTCCTTAGGTTTTATTGTTCCATCAGTCCATACATCAAGTATTAAAGATTCATAGTCAGTAATATTCTCTACCCTTGCTGCTTCTATTTGAAAATTTACTTTTTTAATAGGAGAAAAAATAGAATCTATAGGTATAACACCTATTTTATCCAATAAATCTAGTTTTTTTTCAGCAGCAACAAATCCTTTACCCCATTCAACAGTATATTCTAAAAAGATTTTCCCTTCTTTTGTAATATTGAAAAGATAACAATCGGTATTTATAATATTCATATCAGAATTTGCCAGTGATTTTGCTGTAATTTCGGCTGGACCTGATAATTCAATCGAAAAGGTTTTTTTCCGTGATTCGCCCTGCAAAGTAAATCTAACCTTTTTTAAGTTGCTTATAATTGTCAAAGTGTCTTCAAGAACCATATTTGGTATATTATCAAATTCAGATTTAACAAAATTTCTTTTTTCGCCTTTTTCCTGATATTCTATTTTAATACTGCTGATAGCATAACCATGTAAAGAGGATAATAATACTCTTCTAAGGCTATTTCCAATAGTTATAGCATAACCCTTTTCAAGTGGTTTCATAATAAACCTTCCATAAAACAAATCCTCTTCACTGGCTTCAAAAATTATATTTGAAGGAAGCTGAAGATGCTGTAAAATATTTTTATCCATTATTCCCTCTTTTTATCAACTATTTAGAATAGAATTCAACAACCAATTGCTCATTGAAATTTTGAGGCACATCTCTTCTAACAGGCATTCTAAGTATCTTCCCTTCTTTTTTTTCGAAATCAAAAGTAAGCCATTCTACATCAGGTCTCGTTTCTCTATTTTGTTCAATAATAGACTGTAACTCTTTATTTTTTTCACCTTTCTGAGTTAAGGTAATAATATCATCCTGCTTAACATTATAAGAAGGTATATTTATCTTTTTACCATTAATAGCAAACATACCATGCAGGACAAATTGCCTTGCCTGATTTCTTGATTTTGCCAGATTCATTCTGTATATTGCATTATCAAATCTTGATTCAAGAAGTGAAAGTAGATTTTCACCGGTTAGACCCTGTCTTATTTTTAATGCTCTTGCAAAATATACTCTAAATTGTCTTTCAAGCACTCCATAATATCTTTTAATTTTTTGTTTTTCTCTTAACTGAATGCCATAATCAGAGAGTTTCATGTTTCTGCTTTTTATTAATTTTTTCTTATCTATAGGGCATTTTCTAGAATAACATCTATCGCCCTTTAAGAATAATTTATCACCTTCTCTTCGGCAGAGTTTGCATTTATTTTCATAATTTCTTGCCATAAATTTATCTCGCCCCTTTATTTAATTATTTTACATTCTTCTTTTTTTTCGAGGTCTGCAACCATTATGAGGAATAGGAGTAACATCTGTAATTGATTTAACAAATAAACCATTTTGAGCCAATGCTCTTATTGCAGCTTCTCTACCCATTCCAGGTCCATTTATAAAAACATCTACCTCTCGAAGGCCATAATCTTTTATAGCATTACACGCTGTTTCAACTACGATTTGAGCTGCAAAAGGTGTTGATTTTTTTGCACCTCTAAAATTATTTGCTCCAGAGCTGGACCAACCCAATACATTTCCATTGTTATCAGTGAATGTAACAATTGTATTATTGAAAGAACAGTTTAAATAACATTTACCATGCGCTACGACATGTTTTGCCTTTTTCTTAGTCTTTTGTTGTTTTGCCATATTTCAATTACTCCTTAGCTGCTGCTTTCTTTTTCTTGGCACCAATTCTATTGCCTCTTGGACCCTTTCTGGTTCTTGCATTTGTTCTTGTTCTTTGACCTCTAACAGGTAAACTGGCTTGATGTCTTAAGCCTCTATAACATTTAATATCTTTAAGTCTTTTGATATTCAGAGCAATTTCATTTTTTAAATCACCTTCAACTTTCAATGTTTTTTCGATAATTGCCCTCAATTTTTGAATTTCATCATCTGATAGTTCATTTGTTCTTTTGTTTTTATCAATATTTGTTTCCTGTAAAATTTTATTGGAAGTAGATCTGCCTATACCAAAAATATAGGTTAAAGCGACTTCAATTCTTTTATTTGGTAATTCAACTCCAGCTATTCGAGCCATCTAATTTCCTCCTAAATTAACCCTGTCTTTGTTTATGTTTTGGATTTTCACAAATAACCCTGACAACACCCTGTCTTTTTACTATTTTGCATTTATCGCAAATCTTTTTTACAGATGATCTGACTTTCATTTATACCTCCACAAAACTTTGAATTTGATTTAATAAAAATTAAAGAATTTACTTTATTCTATAAGTTATTCTTCCTTTGGTAAGATCATAAGGAGAAAGCTCAACCTGAACTCTATCACCTTGAAGAAGGCGTATATTGTACATCCTCAATTTACCTGCAAGATGAGCTATAATAACATGGCCATTATCCAGTTTTACTCTGAATAATGTCTTGGGTAATACTTCGATAACTTCTCCCTGAAGTGTAATAACATCTTCTTTTGGCATTACTAAACTTTCCCCTTTAATATCAAGACTATATCATCAAATATATTTTTGATTTCTCTATCGCCATTGATTGAAACAAGAATTCCTTCACTTTGCAGTTTATCTAAAACTGGCTCAGTCTTATTTTTATATTCTTCAATTCTTTTCTTTATGACAGAATATTCATCATCTGGTCTTTGATATAATTCGCCTCCACAAAATTTGCAATTTTGTATATCTTTGTCAAGTTCAATATTGAAAATTGCTCCACAATTTTTACATATTCTTCTTGAAGTAATTCGTTTGATAATTTTAAGCTCATCGCATTTTATATATAAATGTAAAGCTACAATATCACTCAAACTATTTAATTTATCTTTAACCAGTTCCAGTTGATTAATTGTTCTTGGATAACCATCAATAATGAAGTTATTGTTTAATCCTTTTTCATATAAACTATTAAAAAATATTTCATTTATGATTGTATCCGGAACAAGCTCACCAGAAGAAACAAATTTATTTAAATTTTCCCATCCATCTTTTTTATTATTTATAATATCCCTGATTATATCACCTGTAGAAAGATGAATAAAATTAAATTTTTCTTTTAATAGATCACTTTGTGTACCCTTACCAGAACCAGGTAAACCATAAATGAATAATATCATCTATTTTATCCTCTTAATCTGAATCTTCTAATGCTTTCAAGTCTTGTAGCTATATCAAAAGCTACTCCAGCAGTAATTAAAATTGAAGTTCCACCCATAATATAGGAGAATTCATGTGGTAGGTTGAACAATTTATTTACAACATCGGGAACAGCTGCTATAAATGCAAGGAAAATGGCTCCTGGCAATATTATCCTGTCAACAGTTCTTTGAATCTCAGGGGCTATATCACCACCCGCTCTTTTCCCTTTTAATGTTCTTCCAGATTTAGACAGGTAATTTGCGATATCTGTTGGATTCAATTGAAATTGAGAATAGAAATAGGTAAATAGAATAATTAAAATTGTATTTAATAATATATACCAGCCAGTTCCAGGATATAATGCTACAACAATTTTTTGTATAAAAGCAGATTTACCAACAAAAGGTGCAAGAATTTGCCCAGGAAATTGCAAGAAAATTGAAGCAAAAATAATAGGTATAACACCAGCCGGGTTAATAGGAATGTTCAAAGGAAAAGCTGGAATCATTGCTATTTTACCACCTCTTATTGCCTTAGAACCACCAACCATCATCTTTCTTTTTCCTCTCTGAACATATATAATAAGAACAATAATGAATATAAACATAACAAGGATTGCAATCATAAGAAAGATGTTCCTTTCAATAGCTGCTCTGTAAAGCTGCCTTAAAGCCGAAGGCATCCTTGAAATAATACCTGCAAAAATGATTATTGAAGCACCATTTCCAAGGCCAAATTCATCTATCTTATCTCCAAGCCAAATTAAAAACATTGTGCCTGAAGTTATCGATAAAATTGAAACAGCATAAAATAAAGGTATAGAATTAATTAATATAAAAGGTGTTGTAGAAGCAGCATTTTGTTCAATCATGTAGCGGATGAATAAAGATGATTGAACTGCAGCAAGAACAATTGTTAATGCTCTTGACCAGAATTGCATAAAATCCTTACCTTTTTCCTGGTCATCCTGCATCATCTCTTTCCATGCTGGTATTATTGACATTAAAAGCTGCATGATAATTTCAGCTGAAATATAAGGCATAATACCTAGAGTAAAAAGAGTAAATCTTCGTAAAGCACCACCAGCAAACATATCGATAAAATCCATTAAGCCTCCAGCACTTGCATTAACAGCCTGTGCTAAAGCATTTATATCTATACCCGGAACTGGTAAATGTGCTCCTAATCTATAAATAACAAGGATAAATAAAGTTACTAAAAATTTTAGTCGGACTTCTTTAATCTCAAATATTGCAGCAAGCCCGGATAAAACGGTAAAACTTGAGCCATCGATCTCCTTAGGACCACCTGGCATCATTATTCTCTTCTTATTCTTGCTCATTTAGATCCTCCAGTTATTGGACAAGAACCTTACCACCAGCTTTTTCAATTATCTCTTTAGCACCTTTTGTGCATTTATCAAATAAGACTTTTTTCTTACCATTAACAATAGTTCTTAATTGCAAATTCAATGCCTTATTAATAGGTATATTTCCCAATATTTTGAATGGTTTATCAATATTCTGAATTAAATCATTTTCATATAAATCGAGATTTGTAACAATTGCACCATTTTCAAAGATATTTAATGATTCAATATTAACTTCCTGGTACTCTTTTTTGAAAGGGTAATTAGAAAAACCCCTTTTTGGAACCCTTCTATATAAAGGCATCTGACCACCTTCAAATCCAACCTTTTTTGAATAGCCTTTCCTTGATTTTTGGCCCTTATTTCCTTTACCAGATGTAGTTCCAAGACCAGAAGATTGACCTCTTCCAACTCTTTTTCTTTCTTTTGTTGCACCTAAAGCATTTTTAAGTTTTATTTCCATAAACCATGTCCTTCTCTAATAAACTTTATATAAAAATTATATTATTAGAAATATAATTTTTGATATTATAATATCTTAAATTTCTTTTGATTACTAAATATTTTCTAACTTTAAAAGAAAAGAAACTTTTTTTATCATTCCTAAGATTGCCGGATTTTCTTCTTTATAAACTATCTGATGCATTTTTTTTAACCCTAATGCTTTTACTGTGTCTCTAATTTCTTTTTTGTATCCGATTGGTGATTTTATAAGCTCTATAGATATTTTTTTCATATAAATACCCCTGGAACAATTATTTAAAAACATCTTTTACTTCAATTCCACGAATTTTTGCAACATCTTCTTTTGTTTTCATCTTTTGCAATGCAAGAATAGTAGCTTTAACTAAATTAACAGGACTATTTGAACCAATTGATTTAGTTAAAATATTGTTGATACCAGCCGCTTCTAAAACTGCTCTAACCGGGCTACATGCAATAATTCCAGTACCTGGTGCAGCTGGTTTTAACATGACAACCGATGATTTAAATTTATAAATAATTGGAAATGGTATGGTTACATTTTCTCCCTTTTCACCAGTCTTTTTAATTTTGATCTCGACAAGGTTTCTTTTAGCGTGCCTTGTAGCTTTTGCTATTGCCATTGGGACTTCCTTTGCTTTACCAAAACCATAGCCTACATTACCATTTCTGTCACCTACAACTACAAGCGCATTAAAAGAAAATCTTCTTCCGCCTTTAACAACTTTTGCAGTTCTGCCGAGTCTAACAGTTTTCTCTATAATTTCTCTTTCTGCGAAATTTGCACTCATCCATATTCTCCTTATTTTCAAAGACTAAAATACTATTCCAGCTTTTCTAACAGCATCGGCAAAAGCTTTAATTTTACCGTGATATAAAAAACCATTTCTATCGAAAACTATTTCTTTAATTCCCTTTTCAGCAAGTGTTTTACCAAATTCATCTCCAAATTTTTCTGCAATTTTAATATTGCACGGTCTTCCTAGTTTTTTAGTAGATGATCCGAAAATTGTAAAACCCTTTGTATCGTCAATAATTTGAGCATAAAGATAAAGATTACTTCTATAAACTACCAATCTGGGTCTTGTTTCTGTTCCAGTAATTTTTTTCTTGCTTCTAAATTTTCTTCTAATTTTTCTTTCTTTTTTAACTTCAATTTTGTTTATCATAATCTTACGCTCCTTAAAAGCTCTTATTTCCCTGTGGCCTTCTTACCTGTTTTTCTAACAGGATTTTCGCCTTCAAATCTAAAACCCTTTCCTCTATATACATCGGGCTTTTTTAATTTTCTTATTTTTTGAACTGTTAACCCTAAAATTTCTTTATCACAACTTGAAAAAACCAATTTTGTTTGTTCTATTTTGACATCAACAGAAGATGGCAAAGTATAAATTACTGGATGAGAAAGTCCAATTTCAAATTCAATATTTTTACCTTTTAACACTGCCTTATATCCAACTCCAAAAAGATTTAATGTTTTGGTATAACCATTTGATACACCTTCAATCATCGAACTAATTATTCTAATAGTAGTTCCAAGCATTGCCTTTTTAGAATTATCATTGCCTTTATATTCAAATATTAAATTTGAACCATTTTGTTTAATATCTACAAAATTTCTAATAGTTTTGGTCATTGTCCCTTTAGGACCTTTTGCTTCAATATTGTAAAAATTTCCATTATTCTCAATCGAAATTTTTACATTGGGTGGTATAATTAAAGGTTTTTTTGCTAATCGAGACATAATAATCTCCTGACTTCATTAAGTTTCTTTTATTAAAATATATTTTACCAGATATAAAAAAGAAATTCGCCACCAACATTTTCTTTCTTGGCATCCTTATCGGATAATATTCCTTTATTTGTAGAATATATTCCAACAGCATAACCATTCATAATAGGTTTGATATCTTCTACTGAATGATAAAACCTTCTCGAAGGTTTTGAAATTCTTCTAATACCATTAATTACCGGTTTTCTATCCGAGGTGTACTTTAATGAAACATGAATTTGTTTTATTTCTGAATTAGAAGAGTGTGATTCAATAGAAAAATCCTGTATAAATCCTTTTGCCTTTAGAATCATCAAAATAGATTCTTTTATTTTTGAATAACTAACTGTCACATCTGGTTTGTATGCCATCTGTGCATTATAAATTTTAGTTGTCATTTCACTTATTGGATCTGAATACATTTGCCACTCCTTACCATGAAGCTTTTTTTAAACCAGGGATTTTACCTTCACCGGCTAATTTTCTTAAACATATTCTGCATATTCCAAAATCCCTGTAATATGATCTTGGTTTACCACATATTCTGCATCTATTATGCTTTCTAATCGCATATTTTGGTTTTCTTTTTGATTTTTCAACCATTGCTTTTCTTGCCATTTATCTTACCTCCTGAATGGTACACC
>JBKBTB010000319.1:0-1815 GCA_046291015.1 Exilispira sp.
ATCTACCTGGGGAATTTAATAAGGGAGAAATTTTCCAGATTATATCATAAGTTGTTAGGGGATAATTTACACCAACCACAGATGATAAAATCTGGGTAATAAACTCTGGCTTGTTTTCATTAATAATATTTAAGCCCTTTGCTATAATGTATCTATTTTCATTAAAAACAGGCATAATATCAGCAATTGTAGCTATGGTAACATATGGCAGATAAGATTCTAATTCCTCAATACATTTTGGATAATTATATCTTATAGTTGAATATAAAATAAAGTAAAGATAATCAATCTTATTAATATAAAACATTTTATAAGTGCTTAATATAGAAAGAAAATCATCATCATCATTTATTAAACTTTTTATTGATTTAATATCATTCAAATTTATCTTAATGGATAAATCTTTAAAAATTAGTAATAATAAATCAGATTGATCTGAAATAAAAATTGAATTATTTTCTATTGCTTCACTTAAAATTAAAAAAATATTTTTTGATGCCTGTTCTTTGGTCAATATCTTACCGAGGGAAAATGTAGCGGTTTTATTATAATTGTTAAAATTTAATACATTGTCAAAATCTTCAATATCAATATAAAATGAAAAATTGTATTGTTTATATATTCTTAAATTCTTAATGAATAAAAATGTAAGATTGGCAATATAATTATTTTTTGATTTAGAATGAAAATTTTTGATTTCAACATTACAGAATATTATGTTCTGTTCGAATATTCTGGTTTGTGAAAAAATTAACGCTTCTACCAATTTCCATGCAACACCAGCTCCGGAAAGACATGAAGGATAAGAAAAGTTTTCAAGTTTTGGATTAATTATCGCATCTGCTTCTGGAATATCTTCTTTAGGATTATGATGATCAGTTATAATTACTTTTAATCCTTTTGTTTTTGCATATTCAACTTCTTTTATGCATGAAATACCATTATCAACAGTAATAATTAATTTTGCTCCTCTTTTTATGGCAAGATCTATCTTTTCAATTGATATACCATATGGTTCATTATTCTCAGGTATTGAATAGAAAATCTTTTTTATGCCATATTTATGAAGTGCTTCATATAAAATTTTAATACCAGCAATCCCATCTATATCTGAATCTCCGAAAATAAAAATCGGGCTATCATTATTTTTAGCTTCAGAGATAAGTCTTAAAGCATTAAAGATATCTTTAAATAGAAAAGGTGGATATAAAAAATAAATTGAAGGATTTATAAAATTAATAAATTTTTCTTGGTTATCAATTTTATTGTCTACTAAATGCTTTGAAAAATAATCTGGAATTGAAAAAGTCTGTGAAAGAATCTCTATTTTTTTATAATATTCTTGACCTTTTTCAATATTTTTCTCAATCCATCTATTGTTTTGAATGGATAGTTTATGCAAGCTATATTCCATATTAATTTGCCTGAAAAATTATTATTAATAAAATACATTAAATTGTTTTAATTATAATTGATTTTTCTTCAACTTTCTCATTATCAATTGAAATGGCATCTTTTAATTCTCTGGCAACTTCTTCAATTATGTTTTCTCTATTTGAATAAAGCGCTAATATTTTTGAATTTGAAGAAATAAGATCACCTACTTTAATAAATAGCTCAATACCTGCACCATGATCAATTTTATCTTCTTTTTTAGTTCTACCTGCACCAAGTTTATTTGCAAGAATACCGAATTTAAATGCATCTATTTCTTTAATATATTTATTTTCAATATTACCAAAATAATCATTTGCAAAAATTTCCTTTTTAATATTTGAAGATGGAAGAATTGAATAATCATCAATAATCCTGGGA
>JBKBTB010000071.1:0-7971 GCA_046291015.1 Exilispira sp.
TCTGTTAAATTCCAGGATTATAAACTAAATTTTATAGATGCTCCTGGTTCAGCAGAATTTTTAGGAGAAATTAGAGCAGCAATACAGGTTATTGATGGTGCAGTTATTGTTTTTGATTCTGAAGCAGTTGTTCAAATTGAAACTGTTAAACATTATAAACTTTGTGAAGATAAAAGCATACCCAGAATATTCTTTATTAATAAAATTGATAAAGAAAATGCCAATTTCGAAAAAGCTTTAACAATATTGCAGGAAACTTTTGGTAAGCCAATTGTTCCTATAGTTATTCCAATAATCGAGAATAAAAAAATTATTGGTTATATAGATATTTTATTTAAAAAAGCTTACTTAAAAGAACAGGATAGTTTTAAGGAATCATCAATTCCAGACAATAAAAAAGATGATGTAAATAAAATTTTTGAAAAGTTAATGGAAGCTGTAGCGGAAGGAGAAGATAGTTATATAGAAAAAGTCCTTTCTGGTGAATCATTAACTGATGAAGAAATATTAGATGGTTTTTCTAAAACAGTAAGTCAGGGAAAATTTATTCCTGTTCTTTGTGGTTCAACAATTGATAATGGAGGTATTTTACCATTATTAAATGCTATTTGTAAAGCATTTCCATCATATATTTCAAAAAAGACTTTCAAAGGTATAAATAAATCAGATAATAAAGAAGTAGAAATAAATATTTCTGAAAATGGTCCATTTTGTGGATTTTGTTTTAAAACAGTTATAGACCAGTTCAATGGAAGATTATCTTTTATCAAAATTTTACAGGGTGAACTTAAAAAAGATGATGATGTAGTAATTATTGAGAAAAATAATAAATTCAAGGTTACTAAGATTTTACAACCCTTTGGAAATAAGGTTGAAGAAATAGAAAAAGGAGCTACTGGCGATATTGTTGTTCTTCAAAAAATAGATGATATTTCAACGACCTTAACTCTTGGTAGTAAGGATATTTCTTATACTTATGCTTATGATAGACTTCCTCAACCAGTATATTCTGTTGCAATTTCTACAAAAGATAAAAATACTGAAGACAAGCTAATTTCCACCTTACACAAATTTAGTGAAGAAGATCCCACTTTGAATGTTAGATTTGATGCTGAAACAAAGCAAAATGTCGTCTCTGGAATGGGAGAACTTCATCTTGAGGTATATTTTTCCAAAATTAGAAAACAGTTAAAAATTGATTTTGAAACATCAATTCCAAGGATTAATTATAAAGAAACAATAACAAAACAAGTAGAATCAAGGTATAAACACAAAAAACAATCTGGTGGCCATGGTCAATATGGTGAAGTTGCAATAAGAGTTTCTCCAAATAAGAGAGGTGAAGGATTTAAGTTCATAAACTCCATTGTTGGTGGTGTTATTCCAAAACAATATATTCCTGGAGTAGAAAAAGGACTTATTGAAGGATTAAATAATGGAGTTTTAGGTAAATTTCCAATTATAGACATTATTGTAGAACTTTTTGATGGTTCTTATCATGAAGTAGATTCTTCAGAAATGTCTTTTAAAATTGCTGCAAGACAGGCCCTAAAAGATGCAATGACAAAGGGCGATCCAATTTTACTTGAACCTATCATGACACTCTCTGTATACGCTATGGACAAATATACAGGAGATATTATTTCCGATTTAAATGGTAAAAGAGGTAAAATTTTAGGAATGGACCCAATTCCTGGTGGTTTAACATTGATTAAAGCCGAAGTACCCCATAGTGAACTTCTCAGATATGCAACTGACTTAAAATCAATAACTCAAGGGACAGCCTCTTTCGAATTAGAATTTTCACATTATTCGCCTCTTACAGGAAAACTTGCCGAACAGGTAATAGAAGAAAGAAAAAAATTCATCTCAGCCGAAGAAGAAGAATAAAGATAATAAAATATTTTTTGATTTTTATAAAAGGCAGCTATTTTTGCTGCCTTTTTTTATTAGTGATTTTTTAATTAATAGATTTTTTATTACCAATTTTTTTTATCCTTTTAATAAGATTTTTATTATATTATATAAAAATAAAAGTTTATATTAGAAATATTAAAGAGCAGATATTATGAAATTATTCAACATGAAAATATTTAAAAGAAAAAAGATAATTGATTGCAAATATTGCGGTAAATCGCTTAGAATTCCTTATCTTAAAGGCAAAACAATAAGAGTCATATGTCCTTATTGCACAAATAAATTTGAAGTTATTTTTCCTGATTAATTTATCTATAATACAAACTATTTTTCACAGACAAAAATTGTTGAGAAGTTTGTTCTAATAATTTTAAGATGAGAAAAATAGCGGGATACTAATTCATAAACTTTATTATCTGTATGATTATAAAATTCTATATATACTTCTTCTTTTAAAAAAGGTAGTTTAAATCCCTTTTTTTGCTCAATATTATTGAAAATAAATATTCCATTATTTTTTAAGTTATTCTTAACATTGTAAAAAAATAATTCTATATCTTTTATATGTACCAAAAGAAAAAATGAATATATAAGATTAAAAATTTCTTTTGATCTTTCTTTCTCAAGATTTATTTTTATAAAGTTAACATTATCTCTTAATTTTTTCTTAGCAATTTTCAACATTTTTTCTGAAATATCAATAGCGGTGATTTGAAAGTTACTATAACCCTTACTACTAATATAATTAATAAGTCTTTTCAAAATTCTTCCATCACCACAACCAAAATCACCTATTTTTACCAGATCGGATTCTTTTGAAAATATAATATCAACTATTGAAAATAAAATCTCTTTAATTTCTACCCAATCAAATGAATCAAGGTGTTGATATTGTTTATAGTAGGAAGATGCAAATTGATCATATCCACTTTCAACAGGTATAATTTTCATGAAAAAGCCCGGGGTACCGGCATCGAAGGTTATGTTAACCCTTGTGTTAACAAAGGTTCTTTGAGGTAACCGCCGGTAGCAATTGCTGAAAAGCAAAAGCTGCCAATTGTATTACCATTAAGAATCCCAACCTTTTATGTGTAGGTTCACATATTTGTTCGATAACCGAATATCCCAGGACATTTTTTTTATAACACATTTTTACAAAAATTCAAGGTTAATACTTGTAATTTATTATATTCGATATATTATTTTCATAAATAATAAAATTGAAAAAATATTCATCTTTATCATTTTACGATAGATTTTTAGGCTTAATCCAAAATACTAACATTTATTAAAGTAGAACAACTTGAAATTTAAATGAATAATAATAAATAATTAGAAAATAAACAAATATTGCGAATATTTGACTATTTAATATATTTAATACTTTTTATAAATAATTTTATCAGGAGAAAAATATGGCAATGAGATTAATAACCCGTTCTGATTTTGATGGTCTTGCTTGTGCTGTATTATTAAAAGAAGCTGGTATTATTGATCATTTTAAGTTTGTTCACCCAAAAGATATTCAGGATGGCATAATTGAAGTCAATGAAAATGATGTTCTGGCAAATGTACCTTATGCAAAAGGATGTGGATTATGGTTTGACCATCATTTAAGTGAAGAAGAAAGAAAGGCTTTTCCATATAATTATAAAGGAATGAGCAAACCAGCACCTTCAGCAGCTCAAGTCATTTATGATTACTATGATGGTGATGTAAGGTTTAAAAAATTTAAGGGATTGATGAAAGCAGTTAATAAATCGGATTCTGGTAATTTAACCAAAAGAGAAATCCTTCATCCAAAAGGCTGGATTCTTCTTTCCTTTATAATGGATCCAAGAACAAGTCTCGGTAGATTCAAAGATTATAGAATATCAAATTATCAATTGATGGAGCAGCTTGTAGATTATTGCAGAACATTACCCATAAATAAAATACTTAAATTAAGTGATGTTAAAGAAAGGATAATAAGATATAAAGAACAGGAGAAAGAATATAAAAAGATGCTATTAAAATATAGTAGATTAGAAAAAAATGTTCTTATAATTGATCTTCGAGATGCTCCCATCATTTATACTGGAAATAGATTTATAGAATATTGCTTGTTTCCAAAATCAACTATTTCTATCAGGGTCATGTGGGGAAAACAAAATCAGAATATAGTTTTTGCAGTCGGGCATTCTATTATAAATAGAAAATCTACTGTAAATGTTGGTTCACTTCTTCTCAAATATGGTGGTGGTGGTCATCCAAAGGTTGGTACATGTCAGGTTCCGGTGCAGGATGCAGATAAAGTTTTACTGGAATTAATAAATGCCTGTAAAGAATAATTTGAATATTGGTTTTGATTTTAACCTGTCTTTTATCTATAATTAAAAAATATAAAATAATAAATAACAATAAAACTTAATAAAAAAGGATTGGTCATGGGCTATTTTTTATTTGGAGTTGATTATTATCCAGAACAATGGGATAAATCTTTATGGAAAGAAGATGCCCGGAAAATGTCAAATGCAGGAATTGAAGCCATTAGAATCATGGAATTTGCCTGGTGTTTAATTGAAAAAAATGAAGGAATTTTTGATTTCTCATTATTTGATGAAGTAATAGAAATTTTTTCTAATTACAATATTAAAGTTGTTTTAGGAACACCAACAGCTACAATACCATTCTGGTTGTACCAAAAGGATAAATCAATTTTACAAATTACATATGATAATAAACAAAAGGAATTCGGTGGAAGAAGATCTTACTGCATAAATAATCCGACTTATTTAAAACATGTTAAAATACTCATAGAACAGATCGCAAAACACTATGGATCTTATGATAGTGTAATTGGATGGCAACTTGATAATGAAATAGGTCATGAAGGTTCAGATTTTTGTTATTGCAATATTTGTGAAAAAGAATGGAATATCTGGCTAAAAGAAAAATATAAAGATATTGATAATCTTAACAAAATATGGGGAACAGTTTTCTGGGGGACAAGCTATAATGAATTTAATATTCCAGTGCCTAAAAACACATCTGGTTCTCTTCAAAACCCCACCCTTTTAATTGATTACTCTAGATTTATGTCAGATAGTAATATCAGATTTTTAAATTTACAACTTAAAATATTAAGAGAAAATATAAAGAATAGTCAATGGATTGCAACAGACATTTTCATGCCTTCTCTTTCTTCATCAATAGATTTTAATGCTTTAACTAAAGAGCATGATTTTATTGGAGTCAATAATTATCCAGTATGGGGAGAACAAAATGAACCAATGCCTTACTATTTCATATCTCTAAATTTATCTTACTTAAAAGGTTTAAAAGATAATAGACATTTTACAGTTTTTGAACAAATGTCTGCAATTCAAGGGCATAGCTGTCTTGGATATCTACCAAAAATGGAAGAATTGAAACTATGGACAAACAAATCTATAATAATGGGAGCGGACAAACTTTTTTATTTTAGATTCAGAACAGCAAGATTTGGTCAGGAACAACTTTGCTATGGATTATTAAATCCAGATAATAATGATACTGAAATTTTCAAGGAATTAACTGAAAATATAAAAATAAATAGAAAAATATTTGAAAAAATATCCCGCTCACATCAAAAAGATTCTGATGCTTGCATAGTTTACGATAAAGATAACCTTAGATTAACAAGATTTCAATATCAAACAAAAGCACTTTATTTTAAACCTGTTGATTATATGCAAGCTGGTTATGAACTTGAATTTACAAGATGGTATGTTCCTTTTTCACTTTTCAATATTCCGGTAGATGTAAAACCTTATGAAAATGTAGATCTTAATAAATATAAGATAATTAGCCTACCACTTTACTTCATGGTAGATGATAATTTTTATGATAGGGTTGAAAAATGGGTTTTGGCTGGAGGAGTTCTTATTCTTTCATGGAGAACAGGGATTAGAGATAAAAACAACATCGCTACTATTGAAAAATTACCAGGAAAATTTAAGAAAATTTGTGGAATTGAAATAGAGCAATTTGAATCATTGAATCAAACAAAAACAAAAATAAAATCTGGTCTATTTAATTTTCAAGTTGAAGCATGGGCAGATATTATTCAGCCAAAAGGTGCAAAAGCTTTAGCTATTTATAGTGACAGAAAAAAACCTTATTATGGCAAAACTGCAATAACAGTTAATAATTATGGAAATGGAAAAGTATATTATTTTGGAACATCACTTTCACCATTAGGTTTAATCTATTTTTATTATAAAATATTTAAGAATGCAAAATTGAAACCTAAATTTTATGGTATGGGAATTGAATCTATTGATTATATAGATCAAGATGGAAAAAATTTTAAGATTATTATTAATAATACAGGTAAATCAAAAAGAGCTTTTGGTAAAAAAATTGCTCCATATAATTTTGTAATTAAGGATTAAATCAATAAAATTGAAAAAATCAATTTTAATTAGTTAAAATATTTTATATTAAATTAAGTCATAAAATAATATAGAAATGCAATATAATTATAAAAAAGGGTTTGCAGGAAATAGCAAACCCTTTTATTTTTTATAATTCCTTGATAATACTAAAATCTAAAGTTATAAAAAGTATATTTTAATAAATAAAATCTATTAGACCAATCCCTGATCAATCATTGCATTAGCAACTTTTAAGAATCCAGCAATATTAGCGCCATTTACAAGATTACCAGGTGTACCAAATTCTTTAGCGGCATTTTGACATGAATTATGTATATTTATCATTATTCCATGAAGTTTCTCATCAACTTCTTTTTCTGACCAGGATAATCTCATACTATTTTGAGACATTTCAAGTCCAGAAGTAGCTACACCACCTGCATTTGCGGCTTTTGCAGGACCAAATAATACATTATTTTCGAGAAAATATTTCATTGCATCAAGCGTACAAGGCATATTTGCAGCTTCTACAACACATTTCACACCATTTTTTACGAGTTCTTTTGCATCATCAAGATTGAGTTCATTTTGAGTTGCACAGGGAATTGCAACATCTACTGGAACAGACCATGGTCTTTTACCAGCTTCAAATTTAACTTTAAATTTATCCGCATAATCCTGAACTTTATCTCTACCAGAAGCTCTCATTTCAAGCATATAATCAATTTTTTCGCCTTTAACTCCATCAGGGTCATAAATAAACCCATCTGGACCAGAAAGGGTAACAACAGTACCACCAAGTTCAGTTATCTTTAATGCAGCTCCCCATGCTACATTACCAAAACCAGAGAGGGCAACTTTTTTCCCTTTGAAATCCATTCCTTTAGTCTTAAGCATCTCTTCAGCAAAATATGTAACGCCAAAACCTGTGGCTTCAGGTCTAATCAAAGATCCACCCCAGTTAATTCCTTTACCAGTTAAAACACCAGTAAATTCATTTACAAGCTTTTTATACTGGCCAAAAAGGTAACCAATTTCTCTTCCACCAACGCCAATATCACCAGCTGGAACATCTGTGTCTGGACCAATATGTCTGAAAAGTTCACTCATAAAAGCCTGACAGAATCTCATAACTTCGGAATCTGATTTGCCTCTTGGGTCAAAATCAGAACCACCTTTACCACCACCCATAGGAAGTGTCGTCAAACTATTTTTAAAAATCTGTTCAAATCCTAAAAATTTTAATATAGAAAGATTTACTGAAGGATGAAATCTAAGTCCTCCTTTATAAGGACCAATTGCAGAATTGAATTGAACTCTATAACCTCTATTCACCTGGTATTCACCTTTATCATCCTGCCATGATACCCTAAAAGCAACAATTCTTTCTGGTTCAACAATTCTTTCAAGAATTTTATGTTTTTTATATCTTGGATCTCTATCAACAACAACTCGTAAAGAGTTTAATACTTCTTCAACAGATTGAATAAACTCTTTTTCCCATGGATATCTTTCCTTTATAGAGCTAATAACTTGATCAACATAATGACTCATATTTCCTCCAAATTAAATATTTTTTAATACAATTTTAGTAAACTTTATTTTGTTTTTAAGTCAAGTTTTTTAATAATTAAAGTGTATAATAATTTATAAATTG
>JBKBTB010000072.1:0-7950 GCA_046291015.1 Exilispira sp.
CCAAATTTTAAATTTATACCTGCTTTATCTGAAGTAAATTCAGATCCGGAATTGAAAATAGAAAGGGGTTTAATAACAGAAATAGTAGATAAATATGTTGAAAACGGTGAAAACAAAGAAGCATATCTTTGTGGTTCTCCTGGAATGATTAATGCCTGTGTTAATCTTTTGACAAAAAAAGGAATACCAACTGATAAGATCTATTATGATAAATTCGCTTAAAATTCTAAAAATCAGATTTTAAGTGAAATAAAAAATATTATTAATTGAGAAAAATTAAATAAATTTAAAATTTGAATGGTATAGAAAATAAATGGATAATAAAAAAAGAAGTTTTATTTAATATAAATATTAATATAATTAAAGGATAAAATAATGAAACAGGATCTTTTTTATTCAAAAATACAACAGAAAATGCAAAAAGGAGCATTGGTATTATATGGATTTTTAGGTGAAGATAAAAGAAATCTTATAGATATAATAAATGAAGATAATGAAACTGTTAAAAGACTTGGATTAACTCATAATATTATTGCTGAAAAATTAATCGAATTTAAAGAAATAGGGCAAAAGGGACTTGGAGATTTTATAAGTTATAAAGATTACTTTAAGATAAAAGTAGAATTGTTTAGAGGTAAACTACCATGTCCTTTTGGAGATAGGGGATTATATCAAAAATCTGAAATAGTTGTCATTAATAAAAAAATAGATGAGCAAATCAGATATAGTGATCTTTCTATTCATCTAATAAAGGAACATGGATTTTATCAGGGTTTTGGTTCACCTTACAGACTTGATCCAGAAAAAGTAGTAAAAGTTCTCGAGATTTCAATGGATAATAAAATTCAAAATAATTAATATTATTAAAAATTAAATATTGATATCAAGAAGTTTTACAATTTGAAGTAATGCTTTCGAAGCGTTTGATTGGATGAATATATCGGTAATATTGGTGGTGTATTCTGAAGTTTCTGGATTTATTTCTATTATTTTGCCATTATTCCTTTTTACAATTTGAGGTATCATTGCTGCTGGATAAACCACCCCGGAAGTACCAATTATTAAAAGCAGGTCTGAGTTTTGGGCTTCTATAAAACTATCATTTAAGACTTTTTCAGCTATAGGCTCTTTGAAAAAGACAATATCTGGTTTTATTATTGAACCACAACTAATGCATTTTGGTACATTAAAATCAATATTACTTAAATTTATTGTATCATAGAAATAGTTTTTATCTTTTTTTATCTTTTCTTCTATATTGTCTTTTTCAATAAGATTTAAGATTTCTTCCTTAAAAATTTGCTGGAGCTTATAGTTTTTATGACATCTTATGCAGCTAAATCTATCTGCGCTACCATGAAATTTGATAATATTAAAACTTTCAGCCTTTTCGTGAAGGTTATCTATATTTTGGGTGATTATGGATTTGATAAATCCCTTCTTTTGCATTTTTGCTAAGGATAGATGTGCATCATTTGGACTGGCTTTTAAAAGTGGAATAATTATAAATTTTAAAAGTAGATACCAGCAATTTTTAGTACTTGAATAAAAATAATCTAAATCAAAAATTCTTGAAGAAACCTTCTCATAAAGACCTGTTTTGCCTCTAAAAGGTGCTATGCCGCTTTCTACAGAAATTCCAGCTCCTGTGAATGCAACAGGATATTTGCTTTTTAAAAGAAGATCAAGTGCCTTTTCGCAATTTTCATAAAAAATTTTATCCATTTTACTCTCTTTTATAATTTAACTCTATTATTTATTTTCTAAATGAAAAATAAATCCTTTCAAAAAATTTTCAAAACTATATATTTATTAAAAATCATTATCAGGTTAAAAAATGTTTCGAGTGGTAATTAATGATAATTTTTCATCTGCTCATTTTTTAAGAAACTATAAGGGTAAATGCGAAAATTTACATGGTCATAATTATAAAATCGAGATTTTTGTACTTTCAGAAAATCTGAATAATGATGAAATGGTAATAGATTTTACAGAACTAAAAAAAATAGTAAAAGATATTTTGCAGGACATCGATCACAAGCTTATAAATGAAATAGATTTTTTTAAGCAAAATAATCCTACCAGTGAAAATATAGCTTTTTATCTTTTTAATGAAATCAATAAAAGGTTGAAAGAAGGTTTTAAGAATTTAATTTTAGAAAAAGTAAGGGTATGGGAAACAGAAAGGCAATATGCAGAGTATTTTGAAAATTATATAAGTTGACAAAGTATGAATTATTATTATTAATAATATTAAATTAACCTTTTCTAAAATAATAAGGGGGAAAAATGATTGAAAAACCCATCCTTAAAGCTGAAGAAGCAGTAAAACAGATAAAAGATGGTTCTGTTATAATGGTTGGTGGTTTTATGGGTTGCGGGACACCATTATCTATTGTAGATGCTTTAAATAAGCAGGGGACTAAAGATTTGACATTGATTTGTAATGATACTGCGATTTATAATCCAGATAAAAATCTTATCACTGGTGTTGCACCTCTTGTAGTAAATAAAAGATTTAAAAAGATTATTGCTTCTCACATAGGTACAAATAGAGAGACTGGAAGACAGATGACTGCTGGCGAAACAGAAGTTGAGCTTGTTCCACAGGGGACACTTGCCGAGAGAATAAGAGCTGCTGGTTTTGGGCTTGGTGGCTTTTTAACACCTACTGGAGTTGGCACTGAAGTTGAAAATGGAAAGCAGATCATTGAATTAAATGGTAAAAAATATCTTTTAGAATTACCATTATTTGCAGACTTTGCGCTTTTAAAGGCAAAAAAAGCAGATAAAGCTGGTAATCTTATTTACTCTAAATCTGCAAGAAATTTTAATCCAGTTATGGCTACAGCTGCAAAAATTGTTATTGCAGAAGTAGATGAAATAGTCGAAATAGGAGAACTTGATCCCGATGACATAGTTACACCATTTATTTTTGTTTCAATTTTAGTATTGAATGAAAATAAAAAATAAAATTTAAGAATTAAGAGGTGATAATATGGAATATACACCAGATAAATCCAAAATTGCTAAAAGAATTGCAAGGATTTTTAAATCAGGCGATATCGTTAATCTTGGTATTGGTCTTCCAACAGAGGTTGCCAATTATCTTCCTGAAGGAGTCATTATAACCCTTCATTCCGAAAATGGTTTTGTTGGACTTGGTCCAGCTCCGAAACCGGGTGAGGAAGATTTTGATATTGTAAATGCCGGTGGTATGCCAGTTACAATACTGCCAGGAGGAGCATTTTTTGATTCATCGACAAGTTTCGGGATTATTAGAGGTGGGCATCTTGACTATACTGTTTTAGGAGTTTTAGAAGTTGATCAAAAAGGAAATCTTGCTAACTATAAAGTACCCGGCAAATTGATTCCTGGAATGGGTGGTGCAATGGATTTAACCGTTGGTGCAAAAAAGGTTATAGCAGCAACTCTTCATTTTGATAAAGGGAATTGTAAACTTGTTCGAAAATGTTCTTTACCTTTAACTGCAAAAGGCGAAGTGGATTATGTTGTTACAGATTGTGGTTTTTTTACAATAGAAAATGGAAAATTTGTTTTGCAGGAATATTTTAAAGGATATGATCCAGATTTTATTATTAAAAATACACCGGCAGATATAATTGTTTCGCCAGATTGTGTTGAAATAGATATTTAGTTTAGCTGATTATAATTATTTTCTAATTGATTAAATTTATTATATCTGCTTTTGCTAAAAATTATTTTCTCAAAGTTGAAAGATTTTATTAATCTTTTTCCATCCTTTAAAGCAGTTCTTCTTTGGATTTTTTATAACAATTAAGGAGTATTTATGGGGGATTTTAAATTATTGATTAATAGTATAAATATTAATAAAATCATAGAAAATGTTGAAAAACTTGTTTCAATTCCATCACCAACAGGTAATACTAAAAGAGCATCTGATTTTCTGGTGGAATTTGCAAGAAAAAATAATATAGACTTTTATGTTACAAACAAAAAATCTGTAATTTATAAGTTTGCAAGTGAAGAAAAGGAAACCAAAGGTATTTGTTTCGCAGCACATATTGATACACTCGGATTAATGGTTAAATCTGTCTCTAATGATTCTATAAAGGTATCTACAATTGGTGGTATTCCACCAATCTATGCAATTGGAGATTATGTAACAATAGAAGCTTCAGATGGTAATTTATATACTGGTACAATTTTGCCAGATAATCCTTCTGCGCATGTTAATAAAAAATTATATGATTTAGTTCCCAATTTTGATGATTCTTATGTAAGAGTTGATTTTAAGTTTTCTGATGATGATGATATAAAAAATCATATTCAGATTGGAGATTATCTTTTTTTAGATCCTAAATTTAAATATATAAATGGATTTATTAAGACAAGATTTTTAGATGATAAGGCTTCATGTGCAATTTTAATCAATATAGCAGAAAATTTAGTAAATCTTCAAAAAGATAAAAAAATAAAATTCAAAAGACCGATTTATCTATATTTTAATGTTACAGAAGAAACAGGTCAGGGTATTTCCGGTTTACCTGAAATAGATGAATTATATATAGTCGATATGGGTGTTGTAGGAAATGGGGTCGATGGTAATGAGTTTTCTGTTTCAATCTGCTATAAGGATTCATCTGGACCATATAACTTTGAACTTACAAAAAAACTTGAAAGATTGGCAAAGGAAAATGATATCAGATATGTAAAAGATATTTTCCCTTATTATGGTTCAGATGGTTCAGCAGCCCTTCGTTCCGGAGCAGATTTAAAAGTTGCTCTTTTTGGGGTTGGAGTATCTTCTTCACATGGTTATGAAAGAACACACGAAAAAGGACTTTTAAATACAGCCAGGCTTGCAGCTTCTATAATAGATGAATTTATTTCGATTTCTTAGATTTTATTTTTTTTAATTTTTTGTCACTTTCATTATTTTCTTTATTAATATCATTAATATCAATATCATTGTCTGCTATTAAATCATCTATTTCATCATAATAATTTTCATCAAATATTGAATCTTTAAGCTTTTTATCAGTCTCTATAATAAATTTATCAATCTTAGCCACATCTTCCCCTGAAATTTTTTCTTTCTGACTTATATATTCAATTTTGTCCATTAAAATTTGTATTTCTCTATCAATTTTATCTATATTGGAAAGAATTGGTTGTATAATTTCCAGTATCTGTTCTGTTTCTTTCCCATTCAAAAGTTCTGTGTAAAATGTTTTTCCAATTTGCTTAAAATATTTGCTTTTTTTTCTATTATATAAATAAATATCAAATTTATATAGAAATATTTTATAAAGATGCGCTGTTTTACGCGAATAATTTGAAAATAGAGTTATAAACCAATTTCTTAATGAACCACGCATAATTTAAATCTCCAACACTAATAATTAATTCTTCTACTAATAATATAGATTATAATAAATATTTTACAAAAAAAAAAAATAATACAAACTTACCTTGTATTTTTGTTAATGGAGATATGTTATGAATATAAAATTAAATAAAAAATTTTTCACTATCTTATTTTTATTTTTAATAATAATTACAACTTCATTTTTATTTGCATGCAACAAGAAGAGTACCGATGAAGGAGAATATCAGCTGGAGGAGGAAGATTCTATCGATATAGTTGTAGGAGGGAATAGTAATACAATAGATTGGGAAGCGGAAAGAGAAAAATTGAAAGATGTCGGTCAAATTAAAAATGTTAAAGATTTTTGTACCATAATGGTCTTATGGAGAAAAGAACTTGATAGTCAGGGTTACAATCTTTTAAGTAATTTTACTGAAGAACAAAAAGCCAGTATTGAAAAGTTAAAAATTTCATTTTTTTCATATTTTGGAATAACAGCTAATCAATATGAAGATTATGCTAATGCCAATAAAAACGCAATAGATCAGTTTATCTTATCCAATCCAGCATATCAGGAAGCGCTGATTTCAATACAGGGAGCAGAAGGTCAAAACTAAATGAAAAAAAGAAAAAATATTGTAATATTTTCTTTATTTTTATTATTAATTTTAAATTTTATTTTTTTTGAAAGTTGCACCTTTACTATTTTTAGTAAAAAATACAAAAGCGAAGAAGAACTCAAGCAATATATAGAAAAGTATCCTTTACTTGGCTTTTTTTATTTATATAAAATAGAGATAAAAAAAGGATTTTTATCTATAAAAGATAAGCAAAAAAATTATCCTCTTTTTATAATTAATGGAAAGATAATATATTCGAATCTTATTGATATAAAAGGAAGTATGCAGATTGGATCAAATATAATAGATGTTTTTAAATTTTATTATAATTATGAAAATCATAAAGGATATTTTGAAGATATATCATCAAAATTAAAATATGAACTTGCAGCAGATCAATTAAAAATTCCAAAGCAATTAGTATATTATATTGAGAAAAGTTCATTTTTATTGCTATTAATGTTGAAGGGAAGAAAAATTCAAAATTTGAAAAATGGAGAAATAGAGGTTGATGATATTATCCTGTCTATTAAAGATTATAAAATAGAAAAGGCTAAAATAGAAAGTCATACTTTACCTTTAGTGATTTATTATAAAAACTATAGAAGGTGGGATAATATTTATTACCCTTCAATGATTACAATATTATATAATGATTATATTATTAACTTTTTAATAACTGATGCAATCTTTGTACTAACATTTTAAAGTATAATTTGAATTGAAAGAAAGCTCTTTTTGGAAAAGAAAGACTTTATAGTACTAAAATTTTAAAATACAATTTATATCACTTATAATATTGGCTTGGAATAAAATTCAAAAAATTGAATTGATCGCTTTATTATGAAATTAATATATTTTTTAATTTATTGAAATTTTGTTTATCCAGTAGATTTATCTTACTAAAAAAGTAAATGGAATAAATACCCTGTCCAATAAATTGATCAAGTCCACAAATTATATTTTTCAAATAGAATTTTTTAATATATTTAAATTCATTATTTTTATAGTAATCAATATAATCTTTATAATTTGAATCAAATATAAAAAGGTTTAATTTGAAGGCTTTATGAAAAAAACCTTGAATTTCATCTTCAAGTTCGATTTTATTAAGTTTTTTGTTATTTTTGTTATAATATATACTGAATGAATTTTCAGAAAAATCTTTTAGAAAATTGCTTAAAATACTTAAAACTGAAAAAGGTAAAGTAGATACGATTATTGGTTTTTCTTTATCGATAACAATTTGAGCTTCTTTATAAGAAATATAGTTATGATGATTATAAGATATTTTGTTTATATTAAGGTGATTTTTTAAACCTTCAATATTATTATTAAAAATATTAGCATTTCTAGAAATTAATAAAGGGTAAATTCCTCTTAATCTTGAAGATAAAGCTATTGAACTTGCAGTAGCACCTGTTCCGGCAATTAATATAATTTTTTCTTTCAATAATCTTTGATAAATCGATTTATGATTAAAATATAAAGATGCAAAAAACCCATCACCATCTGTGTTTGTAGAGAAGATTCTATTATTTTTAAAAACAAAAGTATTTGCAAATTGTAGTTTGTCTGAGGGATAAAAATTATAATCTGAAAATCTGAAAAGTAAGTTTTTGCATGGATATGTTACATTTCCAAAAATTATTTTGTTTTTTAATAAAATTTCAATAAATTCACTTTTCCCAATATTATTATCTATGCGTATTTTTAAGCATTTTGTTTTCAAAAATTGCCGCATTAGCTTTGGGGAAAGAGAATGTTCAATCGGGTTGCCAAATACAGCATACATAATTTTAAGAAATCAAAATGAAAAGTTAGTTCCGGCAGATATTTCAAAATAGCTTTTTGAAATATCCGGATAATAATTTGGGAAGTAATTTAATTTAATATAAAAGAAATATAGGTTAATTTTGGCAAATATATTAAATAAAACTGTATTTAAGTTAAAATTGTAATAAATAAAAGAATCCA
>JBKBTB010000073.1:0-7943 GCA_046291015.1 Exilispira sp.
TAGACCACAGCTTTCATATTCACTTAATAAAATATTTACAGAAGCTGAAAAAGAAGCTGAAAAACTTTCTGATGCATTTATTAGCAATGAACACTTTCTTTATGCAATGACAAAAAATGAATGTGAGGTTACAAGTCTTTTTAATCAAGCAAGGATTAGTTATGATTCATTAAAAAAATTTTATGAGGAAGCAAGAGCCGGACAGAAAATTACATCTCAAACAGCGGATAAAAATTTAAAAGTGCTTGATCAATATACCATAAATCTTACTCAAATGGCAAGAAATCATAAGCTTGATCCAGTTATAGGAAGAGATGAAGAGATCAGAAGAATTATACAAATTCTTTCAAGGAGGACGAAAAATAATCCTGTTTTAATAGGAGAACCTGGTGTTGGAAAAACTGCAATAGTAGAAGGAGTCGCTCAAAGAATTGTCAATGGTGATGTGCCCTCATCTCTTGCCAATAAAGAGATTTTATCTTTGGATATGGCAGCTTTAATTGCAGGTACTAAGTTCAGAGGTGAATTTGAAGAAAGATTAAAGGCTATATTAAAAGAATTAGAAAATGCTCAAAATAAGTATATATTATTTATTGATGAGCTTCATCTTATTGTTGGAGCTGGTAAGGCAGAAGGTTCTTTTGATGCAGCAAACATGTTAAAACCTGCACTTGCAAGAGGAATGCTTCATTGTATAGGTGCTACAACTTTAGATGAATATAAAAAATATATTGAATCTGATGCCGCACTTGAAAGAAGATTTCAACCTCAAATTATTAAAGAACCTTCCTTAGAAGACACAATAGCAATATTAAGAGGATTAAAAGAAAGATATGAACTTTTTCATGGGGTTAAAATAGCAGATAAAGCTATTGTCGAAGCAGCATATCTTTCAGACAGATATATAACAGATAGATTTTTACCGGATAAGGCAATAGATTTAATAGATGAGGCATGTAGCCGAATTAGAGTGCAACTCGAATCTGTTCCTGAAGCCATAGACAAAAAAAACAGAGAGCTTGTAAGACTGGAAATTGAAAGAAGAGCATTGATAAATGAAGAAGATGAAGAATCTAAAACAAGACTCAAAAAAATCGAATCATTAATTGAAAAATTAAGAGGTGAGATAGAAGGATTAAAATCTTCATGGCAGAAAGATACACAGTTGATGAAACAGATAAATGAAATAAAGTTAAGAATTGATCAGATAAAAAATGATGCAGAGACAGAACAAAGAAGAGGAAATTTTGAAAAGGCAGCAAAATTATTATATGGAGAATTACCAAATCTTCAAAAAAAGCTAAAAGAAATGGAAGATGAAGCTGAGCAGGCAAAAAGCCTTGTTAAAAAAATAGTAGATGAAGATGATATTGCCTTAATTGTTTCTTCCTGGACCAATATTCCTGTTTCAAAATTACTTGAATCGGAAAGAGAAAAACTTTTAAGTATTGAAAATGAGCTAAAAGAAAGAGTTGTTGGACAGGATCATGCCCTTTATGCTATTGCTAATGCTATAAGGAGAAGTAAAGCAGGGCTTTCAGATGAAAATAGACCTATCGGTTCTTTTATATTTTTAGGACCAACTGGTGTTGGAAAAACTGAAACAGCAAAAGCACTTGCCAAATATCTTTTCGATACAGAAAAAGCAATGGTAAGGCTTGATATGAGTGAGTTTATGGAAAAGCATTCTGTTTCAAAAATAATAGGAGCTCCTCCCGGTTATGTTGGGTATGATGAAGGAGGGGCTTTGACAGAAATTATAAGAAGACAGCCTTATTCGGTTATTCTGCTTGATGAAATTGAAAAAGCCCATCCAGATGTTTTTAATCTGCTTTTGCAAATTTTAGATGATGGAAGATTAACAGATAATCATGGTAGGGTTGTTAATTTTAAAAATACAATAATTATTATGACTTCAAATATTGGTTCGGAATTTATTTTAAATTCAGATAGTGATGAAAAGATTGAACAAACTGTAAAAGGTCTTTTATTGAATTATTTTAGACCCGAATTCTTAAATAGAGTGGATGAAATAATTATTTTTAGAAAATTAACAGAGCAAATAGCAAAAGATATTGTTAAAATCCAGCTTAAATATCTGGCAAATAGACTTGAAAAACAAAAGATTACTCTTACATGGACTGATTCCGCTATAAATAAGATTGTTAAAGAAGGCTTTTTGAAAGAATTTGGGGCAAGACCATTAAAAAGATACATTCAGACAAATATTGAAGATTTGTTATCTGTTGAAATTCTTGCAGGCAGAATTGGTGAAAATGATTCTATAACTGTTGATGTAAAATATGATGAAAATAATTTTGAAATTAATAAAAAACAACAATTTGTTTTTGAAAAAAATAAGAGTATAAAAAGATGAACAAAGAAAAATAAAGTTTATTAAAAATAATTTATCAAAAATAAAAGGAATTAAAAATTAGTAATAAAAGATAATATTGCAAATTTTAATTCCAGATCCCTATCATTTGAATTTTCAATATCCTGAATTATAATTATATTAATAATTGTTCATCAAAGGGGGGTAAATGGAATTAAATCTTGATGATAAGGAAAAAGAGTATTATTTAAAGCTTGCAAGAAAATCAATTGCAGATGAACTTGGAATTCAATATACACCTGGTATTGATCCGAAGTATAATCCACCTCATGGAAACGATCTGTATGGTGTTTTTGTTACTTTAACAAAAGATAAACAATTAAGAGGTTGCATAGGCTATATTCGAGGATATGAACCATTGGTAAATAGTATAAAAAAAATGGCAAAAGAAGCTGCTTTTCATGACTATAGATTTGGTCCACTTCATAAGGATGAATTTGAAAAGATTAAAATTGAGATATCTATACTCTCGCCAATGCAAAAAATAAATTCGATAGATGAAATAATTATAGGTCGCGATGGACTTATGATTACAAGGCAGAATAACTCTGGATTATTACTTCCACAGGTTCCTGTTGAGTATAACTGGGATTTAAAAACATATCTGGAACAACTTTGCTTAAAAGCTGGTTTGCCTTCAAATGCTTATAAACACCCTGGAACAATTATTTACAAATTCACAGCTTATATTTTTGGTGAAGATTCTCATACTTTTTAACAATATTTAACCTTATATCTATTGACAAAACTATCTTTTCCTTACTAAATAAAGTTAGTTAAGTTCCAAATTTAAGGAAGGTTATAATGTCAAAAAGAAAAATTATCATTTTGTCTTTTTTTCTATTTGTTTTTGTTTTATCCTCTACTAATACAATGGCTCAGACAGACAAAAGCTGGGTTGTTGAAATTAATGGTAAAAAATATTCTATCGATGATTTTATGACTAAATTTTATATTTTTATCGAATTAACTGCTCCAAGGGATCAATGGGAGAAGCTTAAAAAAGATAAAAAAATGATGAAAGATTATTTAGAAATTTACATCAATGAAATTATTTTATGGGATAGAGTAAAAAGAGATAAATTTGATAGTCAAAACACAAGACTTTTAAGTTTTACAAAACAGCAGGTAATTATTAATTTATATATAATGAAGATAATCTACGAATCTATAAAAGATCCGACTGATGACGAGATAGCGACATTTTATGATCAGAATAAAGAAAGATTTAAAGGAGTTAAACTTGAAACAGCAGCTTCTCAGATAAAGGAATATTTAAAACAACAAAAGCTACAGAATGAACTGAAAAAAAGAATTGAAAGAATAAAAGAAAATATTACAATTCAAAGAAATCCAGATTATTTTGAAAAAGGTCAAAAAACAACATGGGTTTTAAAAATTGGCGATATTATTATTTCATATGATGATTTTAATGGTTTATTTGAAGATTATAAGCAGACATTAAGAGATAGTGGACAGGGTGCTATAATAGACCAGCAACCGGTATTATTCCTTCAAGATTTTACTAACAATTACATTAATAACTACTTATTGTACAATTATGAAATTAAAAAAACCGATTTTGAGAAAAAATATGCAAATCAGATTGATTATCTTTACCAGAGACAGGTTATGGAGTTATATGTACAGCAAAAACTAAAAGGTCAATTTAAACCAGTCTCTTCCGAACAGATAAGGCAGTATTATGAAACATATAAATCAAAATTTGCAAATATGTCTCCCGAGCAGGCATATCAGTATATTGCTCAGATGCTTAATATGCAACTATATCAAACGATGGTTAATAATCTTGTCCAGCAATATAGAGATGAATATTTGATAAAGAAAAATTATAATCTGGACTTTATGCAGGATTAAAAAATTTAAAATCTTAAACAATACAATCTGTAAATTTAATTATTTAAGGAGAAGAAAAGATCTTCTCCTTATTTTTTTTGATTTTTTTTTTTTATGAATTATTATTTAATCAAAGGGGATTTTAATGTCGCCTCAATTAAAAAGGTTTAATAAAAATTCAATTATTTATTTCACCGGGGATACAGATAGTAATATATATATTTTAAAAGAAGGACAGGTAATAATTAGTTATTTACCTCCAGATAAGCTCGAAGAAGAAGCCTATGTTGTAAAGCCAGGTGAATTTTTTGGCTTAAAAAGCGCTATGGGTAAATATCCAAGAGAAGAAACAGCAATGGCTGCAACAGATGTGGTAGCCGTTGTTATGAATGAAAATGAGTTTTTAGCAGTTAATGGTAAAAATGAACAGCTTTTATTAAAAATTTTGAAGGCTTTATCCAAGGAACTTCGTGAAACTGTGAAAAAGGTTAATCAGCTTACAGGTCAAACGGAGGTTTTACCGGATGTTGGACTATTTAATTATGGCATGTATTATTTCAAGACTAAACAGTACAAAAAAGCACAATATTGCTTTAATAAATTATTAGAATTATACCCTGACAATTTTCACAAGGATGAAGCCCTTGCCCAATTAAAAGCCATTGATTCTCTTATAGGTAATGAATCATCTATAGATGAAACACAACATACACTTGATGCAGTATTTGGCTCTTCAGATAAATATGTAGAAAAAACAGGTGAAAATGGTATTAAGGAAGAATCAAAAGATGAAAAGGCTTTTTATGAAGGGGTTAATGCAGTCATGGCTGATAAACTAGAGGAAGGGTTAAAATTATTTAAACAAATATATGATGATGCAAATTCATCTGCCGAATATAAATCAAAATCTCTTTTAGAGATGGGGAAGATATTGAAAAGATTAAAAAATTTCGATAGTTCTGAAAAAGTGTTTAAAAAATTTCTGACCGATTTTTCAAATTCACCTCTTGTTAAAGAAGCAATTTTTGAACTTGCGGAATTGTATAAACAAAAAGATGATATTGAAAATTGCAAAAAATTGCTTGCCAAAATTATCAGTCTTGAACCAGCCGATGAAGTCACTTCTAAGGCAAAAAGATTACTTGGTTCATTAAAATAAGTCTGATTTTATTTATTTTCATAAAATTAAAGAAGGTTGTTTATGACTACAGATTTGTTTTTAAAGTATGGTAAAACTTATTCTAAAAAAGATATAATTTTTGCAGAATATGAACCAGGCGAAACATTTTATCTTATACAGGAAGGGAAAGTCAAAGTAACAAAACTGGTAGAAGGGAAAGAAAAAATTTTAGATATATTCGGCCCGGGTGATATTTTTGGTGAGATGGCTATTATAGAAAAAAAACCAAGATCGGCAACTGTCGAAGCATTAACAGATTTAAAAGTGCTTGAATTTAACAAAGAAAACTTTACATTTCTTTTAACAGCAAACCCGGCATGGATTGAAAAATTAATTCGTTCTTTTGCCAAAAGAATTTATGAAGCTAAAAGAAGAGTAAAGATTCTTTTGCTAAAAGATCCAGAATTAAGAATTATGGATACATTTTGTATGTTAGCAGAATGCAGAAATAATGTTTCAAAGAACTATTTCGATCCTATATCATTCAAAGAAAATATGGAAAGTATTGCTAATTGGGCCGGGCTGGATCTGGATCAAACCAGAAAGATATTAAAGGATTTTGAAAGGATGAATAGAATATCTTTTGGAAATGATGAAATAACTGTAAAAAATATAAATGAATTTTATAGAATAATTGAAAGTAAAATAAAAGTGATGCAAAAGATGGGGGAATTGTGAAGCTTCTTTTACGAAATGGAATTTTATATGATAAAACCAGTGGAATAAAAGGAGAAAAAAAAGATATTTTTATAGAAAATGGATATATTAGAGAAATTAAAGAGATAATTGAACTAAATGAAATAGATAAGCTAGAGTGTAAAGAAATAGATATTAATGGCTTATTTGTTTTTCCAGGATTTATAGATATTCATACTCATTTCAGACATCCAGGGCAAAATGAAAAGGAGGATATAACAAGCGGTTCTTTTGCTGCTCTTCATGGTGGTTATACCACATGTGTGGCAATGCCAAATACAAATCCTCCAATCGAAAATGAGCAACAATTTAAGGAAATTAATTTATTATCTTCATATATAGATATTATACCTGCAAGCTGCATAACTAAAGGAAGAGAGGGAAAACAGCTTGTAGATTTTGAAAAAAATGTGAAAGCTGGATTTATTATTTTTACAGATGATGGTAGTGAAGTTAAGAATCCAGAAATCCTTTATAATGCACTTATTTTAGCTAAAAAGTTTGATTGTATTATTATGGAGCATTCAATAGCAAATGAGTTTTTCGAAAAAGGTGTTATAAATTTTGGTAAAATATCAAAACAATTAAACTTAAAAGGTATACCTGATGCGGCTGAGACTACAATTGTATTTAGAGATATTGAACTGGCAAGATTAGCAAATTATAAAATTCACCTAACACATTTAAGTACTGCAAAATCTATTGAACTTTTACTTGCTGCAAAAGAAGAGGGTTTAAATATAACATTTGATGTGACTCCTCATCACATATTACTTAATGAAAATAGTTGTATAACTAAAGATGCTATATATAAGGTATCACCTCCACTTAGAAGTGAAGAAAATCAAAATATGGTTAGAAAATATTTTATTGAAGGTAAAATTGAAATTATAGCTACAGATCATGCTCCTCATCTTGAAAAAGAAAAACATCTGGATATAAATTTAGCTCCTTTTGGTATTACTGGTCTTGAAACTTCATTTCTATTATTATACAACGAATTTGTATTGAAAAATTTGATCAAACTGGAAGATTTAGTTTCCTTTTTTACTATTAATCCAGCCAATTTATTGAAATTAAGTAAAAAGGGAAGACTTTCGAAAAACTTCATTGCAGATATAACAATTTTTAATCCACATACTTATCAGACTATTACACCTAATTTTTTCTTTTCCAGGGCAAAGTATTCTCCATTTATGAATAAAAAGCTTAATGGTTCAATATCCAGGGTTATTAAAAATGGGCAAATAGTTTATGATGAAGAAGGGAAATTAAATAAATTTTTTAGAAAACCGTTATTAAAGGATTAAATATAAATTTATAATTATTTAATACAAAACTTCCGGTGATATGTAGGATGTTTTTTCACATTAAAAATAAATTTGTAATTATTTAATATTTGCAAAATTCGTATAATTATAATAATTTAATAAAAGAAATTTTAGACTTAAAGGTTGTTTATGAACAAGAGTAATTTAATGGATTATGAAGTTATTATTACTAAAAATGACAAAATAAATGAAAAATTTTTTTTGCTTGCATTGTCAAGACCTGCAAATTTTTATATTGATCCCGGTCAATTTGTTAATATTAAAGTAGAACCTGATTCTATTCACCCTTTATTAAGAAGACCTTTTTCTATTTTTTATCTTGATGATTTTGAAATAGGAATTTTGTATCAAATAAAGGGAGAAGGGACCAAAATACTTTCAACAAAAAAAATTGGCTCAAGACTTAAAATGATTGGTCCATGCGGAAATAGCTTTCCTTTAGATGACGAAATAATTAAGAATATAGATTCTCTGTTTCTTATAG
>JBKBTB010000074.1:0-7852 GCA_046291015.1 Exilispira sp.
ATCAGCTGTTAACTCCACTAAATTCTATTTTAGGTTTTACAATGTATATCCTCAATTTTTCGGGAAGTTCACTTTCAAAAGATATTGTAAATGATATTGAAAACATCGAGGTAAATGCTTTATTTTTATTGTACAACATTTTAGATATAATTGATTATACTAAAATAATAACAAATAATTTTTCTTATAAATTTGAACCTTTTAATTTTCATCAGGTTATTGAAAACATTCAAAAACTTATTATCTTTATGCATAAATATTTTGATGCAAAGATTGATTTCGAATTAATAGATGTAGATTTTAATTTTAATCATGATTATAAAAGAGTAGAACAAATTATCTTTACTTTACTTTTTTTTGTTTTATCGAGTAAAAGTCACGGGACTTATAATTTAAGATTAAAACTTGATGATGAAGGTAAAAGAAAAGTTGTTGTAATAATCGCTGTTAATTCTCCATTGATAGATGAGAATTATTTTGGTAAATTATATTATTATAAAGAAAATGTTTCTTCAAAAAATTTTAAGAATTTTACACTTGAAGACTTTTTAGCATACTGTCCAATTCAGATGATCTTTCAATTAGAAGATAAAATTGAATTTGAAAAAATACAAAATTCATTTATAATAAAAATAACTTTCTATGAAAAATAGAAATTTGGTATTTATATAAAATCGTTATAAAATATATTTGTCAGGAGGAAAGATGTTGAAGAATATAAAAAATTATAAATTATTTCTTTTTTCATTTATAGTTCTAATTTTATTTTTGTTTATATCCTTTACAAATCCATTTGCCAATCTAACTAAAAATCAAAAGATAATTCTTGCTCAGGCATATTATAAAGTTGCACTTTACTATTATTCTCAAAACAATAAAGAAAAAGGAGATGCGTTTAAGTCTGTTGCTCATTATCTTGATCCAAATTTTGTTCAGAAGGAGTTTTCCCTTATACAGGGTCCTCTTGATGATGAAGAAGTTAAAAACAGAATAAATAAGATAAAAGAAAATGCCGATCAATTTATAATAGAATTTTTTAAAACAAAAGAAAAAAATTACCTTTCTTACCCGGTATATAATCTTAAAACTGCCGATCTATTTACAGACGAATCAATAGATGCTCTTTTAAATATAGAACAGATTGAATATTTTTTTAGTAATGATTTCATTGTTCAAAAGACAGAATATGAAAATGCCGCTAAACTATCTTCATTTCTATCACTTATTTATCTTGAAGATGATTTAATATATATTTTACATGATAAAAATAATGAAAAAATATTGATTTTATTAATAAGAAATTTTGGATTGGATTTAAAAATTATTGGTTTTCTTCCGTTTACAGAAAAGACAGTTATCAGGTGAATAGAAATTTTAAAAGTTGTTGAAAAATTTAATTTATAATTTAATATAAATTCGCTTTAGGATGCCGGAGCTTAAGCATAAAAGGGAAACAGGTGAAATTCCTGTGCGCCCCCAGGCACTGTAAAGGCGTGTGCTCTTCAATTATGTCACTGCCATAAATATGGTGGGAAGGCAGAAGAGTTTGCCTGAGCCAGGAGACCTTCCGGTATCTTTTGAAGATATCCGCTAGGGGAGGGTTATCTTCTCGTCCGGGTTATTTCGCAAAATATTCAATCCTCTTTTCCTGAATTTATACTCTGGATGAAGCATCTCCCCTCCAAAAATCATATTTGGAGGAAATATGAAATTCAGAATTTCAAAACTTTCATTCTTTTTTCTCTTAATCTTTTTAATTGCCTTGACTTCCTGCGTACTTACACCATCTGGTTCTTTGTATTCCACACATGATTACCTTTTGATTCTCAATTCAACTGGTAATGTTGTTCTTCCTTATGATATAACATCAAATTTTCAACCAGATGATCCAGTCGCAGTTGGTCCTTCCGAAAATACAAATTATGCTCCACAGCAGATAATTTTATCTGATGATGAAAACTATATTTACATCATTAATTCTAGTGACAATTCTATTACAAAATTTACCAGAAATCTTTATTATTTAACAAGGTATGCTTTGCCAGCCGGATCAAACCCATACAATGGCTTTATAGAAGGCTCATATATGTATATTTCAGCTTATGTAAGTGGTACAGTTATTAAATTAAACCTTACAACATCTGCTTATATACAAAGTGATTCTCTATATACTCAAAATAATGGTATTCAGGCAATAGCAAACTTAAATTCTGATTGTTTGATAACTATAAATACAAATTTTAACTCATCCTCTTTTACCTATGAAAATAGTATAATTTATATTCTTGATAAAAATACTCTTTCTAAAATACAAGAATTTGAGCTATCATCTTCATTTATTGGACAGCCTCTTAAAAACTTTCAGCAGGTTTATGTTCATCAACAAGCAGATGGAATATATTGTGATTTAATAGCAACAGGTAGTTATGGAATTTCACAGGATTCTGGTTTTTTAAGAATTAAACTTACTAAAAATGGCTCACAATTTCTTATAACAAAAGTTAGTTCGGATATTCTTCCTTCTGGCGAATACTTTGGTGCAATATCTTCGGTTTATAACAATTATTTATATATCATTTCAAATAAAGCCATTTACAAAACAGCAATGAATTCATCAACTGTAAATTTTACATCAGGAATAGAAAAAAATTCTAATGTAAATGGAAAAGAGAATTTATCATTAATTGTCGTTGGAGAAACGAGTTCTTCTTCATATATTGCTATAGTAGATACACCCTGGGGTACACCGGCTTCTTTTTCGATAAAACCTTTAATCTCTGATTTTAGCAGTATAAGTTTTTCAAATTATATGGAATTTTCTGGTTATCCAGTAGGATTGATAATTAGAAAGGGCAGATAATTCAGATTTAGAAGGGGAAAAGATAAATTGATTAAAATTATAAGAGAAATATTTTCCAAAAGTCATAGATATTTAAAAAGAAATAATAATTTTAATATTAATAGCGGAAAAAGAAGATTAATATTTTCAATAATTTTATCTTTTTCCCTTCATCTTTTTATAATAATTTTCATAAACCTTTTAATTCAAAATCAGAATATTTTATTGGAAAAAAAAGATGTTGATACAAAACCCGTTGAAATTAAAATTCTTTCAATGGATGCTTTTTCAATGTTTAATGAAGAGTCAAATAAAAATAATATTGAAAAAGAGCTAAAAAGTAAAACTATCAATAATATGCCGGGCAATGATATTTTGAATAAAATAGAAAATTATGACAAAATAAAATATGATAGAATAAAAGATTATGATAAAATAAAAGATTATTATAATGTAGAAGAGTATAATGAGAGTGATAAAGAGAATAATAACATCTTATATGATGAAAAAACAAAAAATATTAGTTCAGATAATCAGTTAATAGATGGCAAAAATGAAAATAATGAAATAAAGAATGATGATTCAACTTTAAATAATTCACAATTTTTATCGGAGTCTTCATATGAATATAATGAATATAATCAATTTGTAAGTAAAAATATCTTATCTTATTCGATAAATTTTAATACTTTATTTGATTATCCTAAAGATGCTCTGAAATTAAGAATAGAGGGAACTGTAAAAATAAGAATAAAAATAGATACAAATGGAAGGGTAATTGAAGTTATTTTACTCGAAAGCTCTGGTTCTAAAATTCTCGATAATTATACCATAAAAAAAGCAAATCAGCTTTTGTTTTCTTTTCCACAGGATAAAAAACCAGAAAGCCCAATTTGGGTTACAATTAAAGTTGTCTATTCAATTAAGTCCAGTGTTTTTGTCGAAACTTTGTAGTAGTCTAAAATAAACAAATATAAAATTAAGATAAAAGAATATAAAAATTATATTAATAAAATCTGAATTAAAAAAATTATTCAAAAGTTTAATAGGAGTTATATATTGATTTATAAAGCTTATAGATTATTAAAGTTAAAATATTTTATCTGTTTTTTAATATTATTTTTATTTATTTTTATTTTTCCAATTTCTTCTATCTTTATATTAGCACAGGAGATTACAATAAATGTAACCGGGGAAAGCATAATATCGGATGGAAATGTTGAGGTTTTTGATCAGCAGGATTTAGAAGATAGTCAGAAAACAACTCTTTTAGAATTCTTACAAACTCAATCCTTTTTGTATGTAGCAAAAGGTGTTGATGATTCAGAAATAGGCTTTCTTGTTTTTAGAGGTTTTACAACTTCAAGAATAGCAATATTTTTAGATGGCATCCCTGTATCTCTTGAACAGATAAATGCTATGAAGCTTCCATTAAATTTGATAAGTAAAATAATAATTTATAAAGGCAATGTTACTGCTCTTTTTGGTCCAAATGCAGTAGGAGGGGCGATCATAATATGGACAAAAACAAAGCAACAGGGATTGATAAACTTTGGTTCCATTTATTTTTCTTCGCTTATTAATTTTGGAAGTTGTTTTCATCTTTCATATTTTAGTAATAATCTATACGCCGGAATTGATTTTAATGTCAAAAATAACAATAATATATATACTGATTCTTTCGGGAAAAGTGATCTTTTTGATATTTTTTCAAAATTTAGCTTAGAATATAAATCTTTTTCATTTTCAATTTTATTAAATTATTTTAAGAAATATTTACCAAATGATCTTCAATTTCCATATTTTAATACTTATAGAGAAGCTTTATCTTTACTATCCTTTTTCAGGATAAATGAATTGATAATATCAATACAATACCTTGATGATTATTTTATATGTGATGATTATACATATAATATTGAAGAAGAAAAAAAACTTTTTTATGGCTTTTTAAATATACCATTTACCCTGTTTACTAATGAAAAGACCTCAATTATTTCAAATATTAGCATTAGAATTGAATATTTAAATGATAATACTTTGTATTATAAAAATCTTTATTCAGGGATTATATCTAGCTCAATAATTATAGATAAAACTTATGCATCTTTATTTGATTTGACTTTATCTTTTAGCGCAGATTTAATATCAAAATATTCGGATCATTTAAATTATTTTTTAATGCCTTCGGTTTATTTAAATATAAATAAAAAAATGAATATAAGTGAAATTTTAGTTTTTTTGCTTTCCGGTAAAATTGCAACAGCTTATAGACTTCCTTCATTTAGCGAATTATATAGTAATTATGGCATCATTGCAACTGGAAATCCAAACTTAAAGCCAGAAAAATCTTTTGGTTTTGAAGCAGCTGCATCAGCTGAAATTAATTCATTCAAGGCAAATCTTTCTTTTTATTATTATTATTTCGATGATTTTATTGTCTGGATAAGAAGGTTTGATAATAGGTTTAAACCAATAAACTTTGCTAAAGGATATAATTTAGGTATTGATTTTGATGTTGAATATGCAGTAAAAACAGGAGAAGAATCATATATACAATTTGTTCCAGCACTATCAATAACAATACCTAAAATACTTGAGGGTTTACTTGTAACAAGTGCGGTTTTTGTTCCTTATGTTCCATTAATTAATTTTATATTTAATATTGTTTTTGTTTATATAGATAAATTTAGATTGAAATTTGAATTTGTATATAGAGGCATTAGATTTATAACAATAGAAAATTATAATTGGTTTTCACCATATACATTGATAAACCTTGATTTTATATACTCCATTTCTCAAAAATCAAATATAATTTTTTCTATTAAAAATCTTTTAGGGTCAACTTATTATGATCTTTTATATTATCCAGTAAGCAATATGATTTTTAATATTGAATTTTCATTTTATATTTAAAATTAGCCATAATTTATAATGTATTAAATTTATTTTATTTTTTTAATACTCTGTATTTATATTCTATTTATTTTTAAGATATGATGATTTAGAAGAAAAAATAAATAGATTTTCATTAATACTATTATCTTTTGTAAAACAATTTTATAATATTAATATATAATTTTGCTAAAATATAAAAATGTTATAAAATTTTTATATGAAAAAATTAAAGGTGATTCAGCTAGATCCTTATCTTGAGCCATATGAAAAATTTATTTATGATTTACATCAAAAATATATTGAAAAGAAAAAGGTTTTACTTGGTATTGAATCAGATGGAAACGAAAATATTGAATATAAAAGCTTATCTGAATTTGCAAATGGTTATTTATACTTTGGTTTTCACTATACAGAAAATTCCTTAATATACAGAGAATGGGCACCAAATGCTTATGCAATCTATTTAACTGGCGATTTTTGTAATTGGGAAAGAAAAAAGTACAGATTGGAACCTGAAAAAGATGGTGTCTGGCAGATAGAACTTCCACTGAAACTTTTCGATTTTAAAAAATTTCCCTCTGGAATAAGAGTTAAGGCATATTTAGTTACCTGTATAGGGGAACATTTTAGAATACCACTTTATTCAAAGTATGTAATTCAAGATCCTATGACAAAGGATTTTTCAGCTCTTCTTTTACCAGAAGAAAAAGTAAATAATTTTATATGGAAAAATGATATTAGTGAAATTAAAAAAGCGAAAAAGGGAAAACCATTTCTTATATATGAGGCTCATATAGGGATGGCTCAGGAAAAGGAAGGTATTGGGACATACAGGGAATTTACAGAAAATGTTTTGCCATACATAAGGGATCTTGGATATGATGCAATACAGCTTATGGCAATAATGGAACATCCTTATTATGGTTCATTTGGTTATCAGGTTTCGAATTTTTTTGCAATATCTTCAAGATTTGGAACAATTGAAGAATTAAAAGAGCTTATTGATACCGCTCATTCTTATGGAATATTAGTATTACTCGATCTTGTTCATTCTCATAGTGTTAAAAATTTTAATGAGGGAATAAACTTATTTGATGGAACTCAAACTCAATTTTTCCATGATGGAAATAAGGGAATACATCCAGTCTGGGACTCCATGCTTTTTGATTATGGTAAAAATGAGGTTATTCATTTTCTATTATCAAATATTAAATACTGGCTAACCGAATTTCATTTTGATGGATTTAGATTTGATGGCATTACTTCAATGATATATTACCATCATGGCATAGGCAAAGCCTTTACATCATATGATATGTATTTTAATGAGGATGTCGACAAAGATGCTCTAATTTACCTAAAACTTGCAAATGAACTTATTCATGAAATAGATTCTTCAAATATAACAATTGCTGAAGATATGAGTGGTTTTCCCGGTATGGCATTAGATGTTAAAGATGGTGGTATCGGATTTGATTATAGACTTGGGATGGGAATACCTGATTATTTTGAAAGATATATTTCAATTGTACCTGATGAGCAATTGAACCTCGATGAACTTATTCATATATTATTATCAAGAAGACCTGAAGAAAAAGTTGTTGGGTACACAGAATCTCATGATCAGGCAATGGTTGGAGGGAAAACATTATTTTTCAGACTTGTTGATAAAGAAATCTATAGCGGCATGCATATTGATGATGTAAATCTGATAATAGATAGAGGTATAGCCTTACATAAAATTTTCAGGTTTTTAGTTCTTCTTTTAGGAGGAGAAGGCTATTTAACATTTATGGGCAATGAATGGGGACATCCAGAATGGATAGATTTTCCAAGAGAAGGAAATAATTTTAGTTTTAAGTACGCAAGAAGATTATGGTCTTTATCTAAAGATGAAAAATTAAAATTCAAATATTTACTAAATTTTGAAAAAAAAATGATAGAATTATATAAGTTAAAACATAATAACCTTCCAAGCAGAGTAGAAAAGGTAAATGTTAACAATAAAGATAAAATAATAACTTTCATTAAGGATGAAATAATTTATGCATTTAATTTAAATCCACTCGTTAGCTTTGAAAACTATATAATAAGCATTGGTAATACTAAGCA
>JBKBTB010000320.1:0-1754 GCA_046291015.1 Exilispira sp.
ATAAAGGATAATTATGAAATGTATTAAAATAGTTATTTTAATTTTAGTTATATTTTCTTTTTTTTTAATAAATATATTTACTATTAAAATATATGCTCAACAAAAATTTTCTTTAATTTTCACATATAATTTTGATGAATATAATAATGATATATTTTGGTCAGATCCTGATTATAAAGGAAATTATTTTCTTACTCATTTTTCAATTTTATTTAATAATTATCATAATTTTATTTTTTTATCTTTAAATATAACTTTAAAATTTTATTTACCATTATTTGATAGTAGCCTAAATTTATACTGGATAAATCCATCAATCTCTTTTTTATTAGGCGTTTATACCCCAAATTATAAAAATATTATTGCCAAGGCTGGCTTTTTTATAACCTTTTCATATCTCAATATTCAAACTAGTGGTTCGATAATTTATGAAAAATATCTAATTAAAGAAGGTTTATCTTTTTCTTTTGGCATAAAATTAACAGAAAAAATAAATCTTGTTTTGGATATATCCTTTCAAACAGATTTAACATCTTTTTTTGGTGATTATTTTGTATTTCTTGATTCGATAATAACAGGCATTGGTCTTGAATTTTAATTATAATTAAGTTTGAATGCAGATTTTTATTATATATAAAAAAATAAATGCCTTGTTGTTTATTTTACTTTTTTATTAAATAAATTATTTTAGTGTTTAATAAAATTATAAATATTCTAAATATGCTAAATATTCTAATATTTTATTTATGACAATATCAAAATGCGTTTCCATGCTATTATGCCCGGCATCTTCTATCACTATAAGTTTTTTATCTTTAATTTTATCAATAAATTTTATTGATTTTTTAAGAGGAACTATATTATCTTTTTTTCCCCAGATTAAAAGAACTGGTAAATCAATTTTGTTTAAGATATCTTGAGGTTTAAATTTTTCATCTTCGGGAGTATCAAGCATATATATAACATTTTGAAAAGTACCGGGTATTAAAAGAGGTTTTAAATAATTTTCAACTTCAAAATCTTCTGGTTTTCTTAAATATACTTTTTCAAGTAATTTTGCAAAATTAACTTTCTGGAGTGCAGATGAAATATAAAGATATAAAAACAGGTTGAAAGGAGGAAGCATTGCTATTACTGGAAAGTGAGTAGAACCAAAAAAAGCTGGTGAGATAAGTGTTAAACTATTGACCATGCTTTTATACTTGTAGGTAAAAATTGATAAAATCCTTCCAGCCATTGAATGCCCAACAATATTCCATTTACTTTTTTTAAAATTTTCTGACAAAGAAGGATCTTTTGATAGTGAATAATCCTTCAATATAGAATTTAATTTCGATTCTTCAAACTGATTGATGAAGTTAAAAATCAAATCTGCAAAACAGTTTGAATTAAATTTTATTCTGGCTCTATCACTATAACCAAAATTTGGTAAATCAATTGCGACAACCAGATATCCAAGTCTTGCAAGAAGCGGTGCAATTCTATTAAAAGAGAATGTGCTACCGGCAAAGCCATGAATCATCAGAAATTTTCCTTTTATTTCTTCCTTATTTTCTGGTGAAAATATTTCATAATGAATATTAATATTTTTTATACTTAAAATTTTTTCTTTTATAGGTTTATTTTTAGTTATATTGGTTTCATTTATAAAGATTTCATCAGTATATAGATTTTCATTTATTGTAAAATTTACTTTAATAGATGAATTAAGCTCAATTACAGAATCTGGAATTTTAATATTTAAAAATAATGAA
>JBKBTB010000075.1:0-7737 GCA_046291015.1 Exilispira sp.
TTGTTGAAGAAAAAAAGATAATTATTTTAAAAGATGCTGCTACATTAATAAATGTATTGGAAAAATCTATTCTTAAGGATAAAATATTTAAAAATAAAAAAGAAAATGAAAAAATGAAAAGTGATAAAGAAGAAGAATTAAAGTAAAAAATAGAAAAAAGGGGGGCTTCCTGAGTATAAAAATATTTTATTTATCAGGCTAGCCCCTTTTTAGCCTCATTCTTTAAATATATAATTGATATGTATATAAATAATTGTTTTATAATTAATTATCTTAGATTGAATAAAGCATTTTTACCTAAATATATAGCTTTATTTCCAAGTTGTTCTTCAATTCTCATAAGTTCATTATATTTTTCTATTCTATCAATTCTGCTTGCGGAACCAGTTTTAATAAATCCAGTATTTAATGCTACTGTAAGATGAGCTATAGTTGTATCCGCTGTTTCTCCAGATCTATGAGAAACAACAGCACTCCAATGAGATTTATGAGCAAGTTCTATTGCATCTAAAGTTTCAGTTATCGTACCAATTTGATTTAACTTTATAAGAACTGAATTTGCTGCTTTTGTTTCAATACCCTTTTTAATTTTTTCGACATTTGTAACAAATATATCATCGCCAACTATCTGTATTTTTGAACCCATTCTTTCTGTAAGTTTTTTAAATCCATCCCAATCATTTTCATCCAGACCGTCTTCAATAGAAATAATAGGATATTTATTGCAATAATTTTCAAAAAGATCTATCATTTGATCTGAATTTAATTTTTTACCACCTTCGCCATTGAGTATATAGTAACCATCTTTAAAAAATGATGATGCAGCAGGATCTAAAGCTATGGCAATCTCTTCTCCTGGAACAAAACCAGCTCTCTGTATAGCCTCGACTATTACAGCTAAAGCTTCTTCATTGGATTCAAGATCTGGCGCAAAACCACCTTCATCTCCTACAGATGTAACTTTTTTCTTTTCTTTTAGTACCTTTTTTAAGCTATGGAAAACTTCCGTTCCTTTTCGAATAGCCTCATGAAATGAATTTGCCTTTATAGGAGCAATCATAAATTCCTGCAGGTCAACATTATTATCTGCGTGTTTCCCACCATTTAATATATTCATCAATGGTACAGGAAGAACTTTTGCATTAACCCCACCAATATATCTATATAATGGTAAATCTAAATAGTTGGCAGCCGCTTTTGCACATGCAATTGATACTCCAAGTATTGCATTTGCCCCAAGATTTCTTTTATTTGGTGTTCCATCAAGTTTGATCATTAAATTATCAATCCCTACCTGATCTAATGCATCTTTACCAATAAGTTCAGGAGCTATAATAGAATTTACATTTTTAACGGCATTTAGAACACCATTTCCATTATATCTTCTTTTGTCATTATCTCTTAGTTCAACGGCTTCAAATTCACCAGTTGAAGCTCCAGATGGTACAGCAGCTCTTCCAGATATTCCGGATTCAAGAATAACATCAACTTCAATAGTCGGATTTCCCCTTGAATCGAGTATTTCTCTTGCAATAATTTTTTCAATAATACTCATAATGCCTCCAAAAAAAAATTTAAATAAAATTATTTATAAAATTTCCTGAAAAAATTATATATTAAATTAAAAAAAAATATAGAAAAATTGTATAAAATAATGAATTGAAATTAATAAATTTTGATATATATTAAATACAGACAGTATATTTTTTTATTAAGTTTTATTAATGAGGAATTATAAATGAAAGAATTTCTATCTATATTTAATGTTGAATTACTAATCGGTACAATAAGGCTTAGTACTCCAATAATATTAGCAAGTATTGGAGCAACAATATGTGAAAAATCAGGTATTGTCAATATAGCGATGGAAGGTATCATGATAATTGGAGCTTTTTTTTCAACAATAATAACACTTATAACAAATAATCCCTGGTTGGGCTTAATTGCAGGAATTTTATTTGCGATGATTTTTTCTTTAATACATGCTATTGCAACTATTACACTTCATCTTGATCATGTTGTGTCTGGCGCAGTATTAAATATTGTAGCTCTGGGGTTAACAAGATATTTGATGATATTAATTGTTGGACATCCCGGAACAACAGATCTTATAAAAAAATCTTTAGGTCAGTATAAATTTGCACTACCATTTCTATCTAAAATACCAGTAATAGGATCGGTTTTTTTTAATCAAACACCAATTGTATATATGACATTTATAATAATAATTGTTATAACAATTTTTTTAAATAAAACAAAAACAGGATTACATATAAAAGCTGCAGGTGAACATCCACTTGCTATAGAAACTTTAGGTATATCAGTTATAAAGATGAGATATCTTGCAGTTTTAATATCAGGTTTTTTATGCGGCTTAGCAGGAACCTATCTGGCAATTGAAAATGGGACATCTTTTACAGAAGGCATGACTAATGGTAGAGGATTTATTGCGCTTGCAGCTAATATTTCTGGGGGATGGAATCCTATAGGTTCATTTTTAGCATCACTTCTTTTTGGATTTGCAGATTCGTTGCAATTTAAGCTTCAGGCAAGTAAGATTATAAATATGCCTTCGGAAATATTCACAATGTTTCCTTATATTTTAACAGTTGTTCTTGTAGCTGGACTGGTTAGAAAATCAAGACCTCCAAAAGCTCTTAGTCTTGATTTTAGTATTGAAAAAACAGGTTAATTATTTAATGAATAAATTTAATATTTATAGATAAAATAATAAAAATTTTATTGGCAGGTTAAATTTATATAGTTAAACAAAATTAATGCATTTTTTATTAAACCATATTTTATAAAATATTATGTTCTGATTTGTAAAAAATATATCTTATTAACTTTTTATATATGTAATTATAATAAATCATAATTTCATATAATTTTAAATTGAAAGTTTGTATTTTATTTATCTATTTATTCATCGATTATAAAACTAAGTAAATTCAAAATTAAATAATTAAAATAATAAAATAATATAATGAAAATAAAAATGATATGTAAAACAAAAAATATAATTAAAAAAATATAATCAAAATAATGTTATAATTATTTATCATAAAACTTGCAAAAAATTGTAATTGATTTATATTTTTATTAATGCGAAAGGAGGATATAAAATGAAACGCAAAATACTTGTTGTTCTTTTAGCAACTCTTCTTATTTTCGCTTTTGCTATGACATTTTCATGTCAGAAAAAGGCTGCTACATCCAATATTATTGTTGCTATGGCTACAGACGTAGGTGGTCTTGGCGACAAATCTTTTAATGATGGTTCATATGCTGGTCTTTTAAAAGCAAAAGATGAATTCAAAGTCGATGTAAAAGTCGTAGAATCAAAAAATCAGACAGATTATGTTCCAAATTTATCAAATTTTGCAAAAGAAAATGCCAAGATTGTTTTCGCTGTTGGCTTTTTAATGGCTGACGCCATGATAGAAGCTGCAAAAAATAACCCGGATACATTCTTTGCCGGAGTCGATATTTTTATTGATCCAAATACTGCTCCTAAAAATGCTACAGGTATTCTTTTTAAGGAACATGAAGCTGGATATCTTGCTGGTATTGTCGCTGGTCTTTTAACATATAAATATGCTGATGCACTTCCAAATCTTAATAAAAAGAATATGGTCGGTATGGTTCTTGGTATGGATATCCCTCCAGTTGAAAGATATCAGGCTGGATTCTATGCAGGTGTAAAAGCTGTTAATCCAACATGTGAAGTTATATCGGTCGTTACAAATGTTTTTAATGACCCTGCAAAAGGTAAAGAAGCTGCTATAGCTCTTTATGATAAAGGATGCGACATTGTTTTCCATATTGCAGGTTTAACTGGAAATGGTGTTTTTGATGCTGCTAAAGAAAAGAATGGTTATGCAATAGGTGTTGATGTCGATCAAAATTATTTAAATCCTGATGTAATTATTACCTCTGCTGAAAAGAAACTCACTGAAGCTACATTTTTAACAATTAAATCTGTTATTGATGGGACATTTCAGGGTGGCACAAATATCACTTATGGTTTAAAAGAAGGTGGTGTTGGCATTTCAGATTTCCACAATTTTGCAGATAAAATTCCTCAAGAGATTAAAGATGCTATAGCTAAGGCTATTCAAGATATTATTAATGGAACTATAATTGTTCCAGCTACAAGAGCCGAAGCTGGTTACAATATGTAATTTTAATTCTTAGGAATATCTTTTATATTAAAAGGCTGTCTTAATATCAAAAGACAGCCTTTTTTGTTATATATCGTAATTTTATTCCTTTATTTTTTTATTAATAAAATTTGCCGATAATTTAAGAAATATTTGTCGAAATATTATTCTAATTTAAGTTAAATAATTATAAGATTTAAAATCCAAATTTTAATTAATATTTAAAAATTAGATAAAATAAAAATTAAATAATATTAAAAAAATAATCAAATAAAGGCATTAATTATGAAATATTCCATGCAAAAATTTGAGTCAGAATTTAATAAAACTTTATTATTTATTGCTTCAATAATTTTATGTATTGGTTCATTGGATTTTTTAGTAAATTCATTGATACAAAAGCTTGGAAATGAAATAAATGCATTGATGTATTTTCTTTCTGGTATTATACTTTTGGGAATTCCTGGCATAATTATATTTAAAAAACCTGAGAGTAAATTTGCCAAATATTTTTTACTTTTTACAATAGCAGTTGAACTATTTTTATTTTCATACTTTTCAAGAACATCGAATTCAAGAAGTTATACTTTGATATATCTTTTGCTTGCATTTGCATCAGTATATTTAAATCCTCGTGTAATACTATATACAACAATTGTTGGTTTTATTCTTTCTTTGGCTCAAAATAAAATAAATCCAAATCTTGTACCAAAAGAAAATGCATTATCAAATTATGCAATGGTTTATTTTGCATATTTTGCAATTGCAGGGCTTTTATTTTATACCAATAAAATTTCCAATAAATTTTTAATCCAGATCATTAAAGATGATGAATTTGAAAGTCAAACAACTGAACAATTGAAGAGAATACTTAAAACTATAGCTAAAAATATAGATATACTTTCTTCAATCAAAGATAAAATAACAAAAAATTCTGATAATTTATCCAAAAATTCAAAAGATGTTGCAGTTGCTGTAGAAGAAATATCTTCAACAATGGAGGAACTTACTAGCTCGACTATTAGTATAGCCAATAATGCTAAGGTTACAATGGATGAAATGAATATTACTGCCGATCTATCTGCTAAAGGTATGAATTTCATGGAAGAATCTGCAAAATCATTTCAGAATTTAGTTGATTCAACATCACAGATAATGTATGCCATAAATCAAATATTTGAGATTACAGAACAGACTACACTTCTTGCTTTGAATGCTACAATTGAGGCAGCAAGGGCTGGAGAAGCTGGTAAAGGATTTTCTGTTGTCGCGAAAGAAATACAAAAACTTGCAGAAAAGTCCACAATTGTTGCAAAAAATATCGAACAGATACTGACAACTTCCAATCAATTAATAATCGAAACTTTTGAAAAATCTCAAAAAACTTATGAAATATTTACTTCTATGAATAATAGGGTAAACAAAGTAGCAAATCTATTTTCACAAATCACTCAAGCTACTGATGAAGAATCAAGATCAAATCAGGATGTTATAAAGTCTCTGGATGAAATTACAAATAATATTGAGGAAACTGTAAAAATTTCAGAAGAAATTGCACAATTCTCCATGGCATTAAATAATATTACCAATGAATTTTCAAATATTCAAAAAGAATTCAGAGAAAAATTATAAATTAATTTAGAATAATTTATATTGAAAATTTCTAAAAATATGGTATGAATCTTTTACCTATAAATCAAGGAGAAATTGATGGCAAGACGATGTGATATCTGTGGTAAAAATGTACAAACTGGTTATAATGATCCAAAATCACATAAAAGAACATTAAGAGTATTTAGACCCAATCTTCACAGTATAAAAGGTTATTATAACGGAATACTTAAAACTTATAAAATATGTTCAAAATGTCTTAAAAGCAACAAATTAATAAAAGTTGTTTAATATTGGTTTATTTCTTTGATATCTACAATATACTTTTTCCATAAATTTTCTAATCGATAATAATCTCTTGATTCTGTTGTAAAAAGATGAATTATCACCAGATTGTAATCAAGTAAGAACCAGCCACTTTGTTCTGCGACAGATCTATTTATCTGCTTTATGTTATATTTTTTTAATTTTTCATCCAGCTCTTTGACTATTGATGAGATCTGGTGAGAACTTGCAACCGTTCCAATTACGAAATAATCTGCAATTGGTAATGCTCTTGAAATATTTATTAAAACAATATCTTCAACCTTTTTTTCATTTAAAATATCAATGACAATCTTTGCTATTTGATTTTCTATATTCATTAAATGTCTCCTAATAATCTAATACAGAAATATTATAATCTTCTCCTATGATTATCGTAACATCAACTCCTAATGATGTATTAATTGATGTTTCAACATTTTTGCTTCTTAGAATAGACGCAATTTGTTGAGCCTTGTCCAGGTTACCTATTCTATCTATTATTCTTGTAATTTTACCTGGATTATTATAGTTACCATAATAAACAACATTTATTCCATATAATAATAGTCTGTCTCTTACAATTTTTGCAAGCCCTTTTTGAGGTGAGGCATTTAAAACTTCTACAGTTATCTTATTGTCATATGTAATTTTGTCTTCCAGTAAGAAATTTTTTATTTTTTTTATCAAATATTGAGCATAACTTTCACCCAAAACATTAAGTGGGACAAGATATGAAATATTATCTATTTTTAACGGTTTTGTTGGCATAATATCGTAATAGAATTTTTCAGGGCTTATTTTGCTTAATTGCTCAGAAAGATATTGAAAATCTAAAAGGGTTAAATCTGTTTTTACATTATTGTATATAATCTTTAAAGTATTAGGAACCTTTTTCATCTTTATTAAGGTATCTTTTTGCTCTAAGACTTTTAAGACAAAATTAATCTGCCTTTTGACTCTTCCAATATCTCCTTCCTCATCATTTCTATATCTGATATACTCAAGAGATTTCGCACCATCAAGAGTTTGTAATCCTTTAGATAAATTGATTCGTAAATTTTGAGCATTATCAACATATTTCATTTCATTATCTATGTAAACCTGTATACCACCAATTAGATCAACGATTTTTGATACAGCTTCATATGAAATTATGCAATAATTATTTATTTTAATTCCCAAAAGAGTTTCAATAAGATTTCTTAATGCATAAATATCTCTTTTAGCATATACATGATTTATTTTATCAAATATTAATTGCCCTTGATATTGAAATCTAACTCTTAAATCTCTTGGTATATTATAAAAAAATATTTTTCCAGTTTTAGGGCTATAAAATACAATAAATATACTATCTGTTCTCTGGATATTTGAACTATTATCAAGGCCGACTATTAAAAAAGTAAGTATATCAGAGGTTTTTGAGTCAATTGCATTAATTGTTGGAGCATTCATAAAATAAGTTGTTACTTTAATAAAAATAAAGATAATAAGAATTGCTATTGCAATTATAATAAGATAAAAAATTGAATTTGGAATTTTCATTGATATAAACCTTTTTCTATAATATATTGATAAACAGATTCAGATACAAGATAAGAAAAATCTTCAAATTCAGATATTAAATTTCTAATATATGTCGATGAAATATCTATTT
>JBKBTB010000321.1:0-1726 GCA_046291015.1 Exilispira sp.
GTTAAAATCTGCCCTGCTGTAAAGGCAGATGCTTATGGACATGGTGCAGTTGCAATATCAAAAATGATTGAAAACGAAAGACTTGCTGATTATCTTGGTGTTGCAACCATAGAAGAGGGAATAGAATTAAGAGAAAATGGAATAAAACTTCCAATATTATTATTTGGGGTAACTTTTAAGGATCAACTTTATAAGGCAATTAAAAACAATTTAACTATTACAATTGTATCTTTAAAAACTCTTGAAGAAACGATTAATATCTGTCAGCAATATCAATTAAAAGCGAAAATCCATCTTAAAGTCGATACTGGAATGGGAAGAATAGGTGCATACCATGATGAAGCTATAGATATTATTAAAAATGCTAATAAAAATAATTTTATAAATTTAGAAGGTGTTTTCACCCATTTTCCAAGATCAGATGAAAGAGATAAATCTTTTTCAATAAATCAGATTGAAATGTTCAAAAAATTAAAAAATGCTATTGAAAAGATGGAAATAAAAATCCCTCTATATCATATGGCTAATTCAGGAGCTATTTTAGATCTTGAAGATAGTTATTTTGATATGGTAAGACCAGGGGTCATGACATATGGTTATTATCCATCCAAAGAAACAACTCAGTCCATAGAAATCTATCCATCGATGAAATTAAGAACAGAAATTTCATTTATAAAAAGAGTAAAAAGGGGAACTCCAATATCATATGGCGGTACCTTTGTTGCCCCAGAAGATTCTTATATAGCAACAGTGCCAATAGGATACGCAGATGGTTTAAATCGAAAATTATCAAATAATCATAATGTAATTATAAATGGAAAAACTTATAAAATTGCTGGAAGAGTATGTATGGATCAAACAATGATCTATCTTAAAGATGATTATTATGATATTGGCACAGAGGTAAGTTTTTTCGATTTTAATAATATTACAGCAAGTGATGTGGCAGAAGAATTACAGACAATACCATATGAAGTAACGTGCTGGATAAGCAAGAGGGTAAAAAGGTACTATATAGATATTTAATTTTTCAGTTTTCAATAATATTAAAAATTTTTATTTAACTAATAAATTGAGTATTTTTATTTTAAAAAAGTCCCATTAATAAACTATAAATCTTTTTATAACAATAAATTTCAAAAAATTTTATAATTTTTCAGCTATAAATTCTTATATATATTCAAATATAAAATCAAAACATTTATCGAAGTTTTAAAAAAGTATAATTATTAAATACAATCAGTTATACTAATTTATAACATCTAAATTTTACTAAATTTATTTATTAATCCATGATTTTATATGTAAAAATTATACACATGTTTCAAAATTTTATAACTCTTAAATCTTAATATTATTTGCCTTTTAAGGCTATAATTGCTTTAATTGTTATAAAAAATTATAACATTATCGTTATTTTAACTATTTGGATGTATCTTTTTCTATACAAATATGTTTTATAATTTAATTTGTTATATTCTGTTAAACTTTTAGAAATTTAGTTAATATTTATTTATTAATCAATTTAGAAAAAGCATCGAATCTTATTTATAGGAATAAAGAAAAAAGGAGTTAAATATGTCTACCTATACATCAAAGACAAAGTTTCCAGAATCTAAACAGCAATTTATCGAAGAATCTTCAAGACAAAAAAGGCAAACTCTTCTAACTATTATTTTAATATTTTTTCTAATTTTGCTTCTTTTATTTTCTGTTTTAATAAGTA
>JBKBTB010000076.1:0-7592 GCA_046291015.1 Exilispira sp.
TGGTTTTTCCATATAAACTTCACGAAAATATTCTACTGCCTTATCTATTTCTCCTGCTTTTTCATAACATAATGCAGTGTTGTATTTAGCTAAAAGCAAGTTTTCTTTATCATTTATATTGGCGATGGATTTAAGATAAAAATTCAAGGCTTCATTAATCTTACCGGAGTTAAAAAGCAAATTACCAAGATTTAAATAAGTTAAACCTTTAAATTTATTTGAATAAACTGCTTTAGAAAAGTACATCAGAGCATTGTTTCCAGCCGATTGTCTTAGAGCCAGAAGTCCAAGATAATAATAAGCATCATAGAATTTTGGAGAAAGCTCTATTGCCTTTTTTAAATGATACTCACTATCACTATTGATACCTATCATATAGTATAATCTGCCAAGATTATAATGAGCTACAGGATTTGAATTGTTTAATAATAATGCTTGCTTATAATAATTGGCTGCATTACCAAATTTTTTCTTTGAAAAAAATATATCGCCTATCTGCATAAGATAGTAGGGATCATTTGGATATTGTTTAGCAAGGATAAGATATTCGCCAAGAGCATCATCAATTCTTCCAACCCTGTTGAATAGTTCAGCAAGTTTAATATGAATTAAAAGTTGTTCAGAATCGGATATAAAGCCACCTTCTTTAAGACATTTCTGGTATTCCATTATTGCTGTATTAACATCACCTTTTTTTTCAAAAACCTCGCCAAGATACATATGGGTTCTGGGGTTTGCCTTACCATCCTGAATAAGTTTTGTTAATCTAGCCAATGCCTCATCAAGATTATTATTGTCAATAAGTTGCTTAATTGTATCAAGTTTTAATGAAGGGGTTTGTATTATTAAAATATAGACAATTGAGGAAATAATTATTACTATGATAATTATTGGTATAATTATTGCAATACTCATCAATTACATTATATGATTTTACTTAAAAAATTCAATATTATCAAATTTTCTAAATAAGGATAATTGAAAGATTATTCTTTTATCATTATCATCTAAATTGTTTGATAAAATTTTGGCACTGATTTCTCCTATTCCAGGTCCAAGCATAAAACCCTGCCCGCACATTCCGGCAAGCAATAAAACATTGGAATTAATAAATTCAATAATAGGGTTGCCATCCGGTGTATTTGGATAGTAACCTCTCCATATTCTTCTGATTCTTAAATTTCCAAAATATGGATAAACATAAAATATCCTGCTGGATATTTGATTTAAGAATTCAGAAGTGGAAGAATCTGACCCATAATATCTGGGAGGTGAAGGTGTTAGACAGAAAACTATTTGACCTTCAGAATTCTGGTAAAAATAAATATTTTTAGAATCCGGATAAGAACGGATATCTACAATCATAGGATCAAATAATCGAGCAACTGGTTCTGTTATACCTGCTTCATGTAATTCAGATTTAACAGGTATTTGAACTCCAAGTTCTCTTGAAAAAAGTTCGATATCTTTACCTGTTGAAATAACAATATACTGAGCAAAGTAAGTATCTTTATTCGTCTTAACTCCAATAAATTTATCTTTATCTTTGATAAGAGATAATACTTCATTTTCAAATATAAATTCAGCTCCTTTAAGTTTTGCCTGTCTAAAGAAAGAGTAATTCGATTTTAAAGGTGAAGCACTTCCATCTTCCGGTGAATATATTGCACCAAGAAGATCTTTTTCAACTAAATCATTAACAACATTTAATGCTTCTTCTTTTGAGATAAAATCTATATTAAGCCCAAAGCTTTTTTGAATCTTTAATAAGGATAAAACAGATTCTTTATCCTTTTCATTGTATATTGGATAAAAATATCCACCTTGAAACCAGTTTATATCATCACCGGTATTGTTATACCAGTTCTTAAATATTTCTATTGATCTTAAACATAATATTGCCTTAGAATAATCAGAATGAGTGGCTCTTATGCCCCCAATAGCAGCTCTATTCTGACCTCTACCGGGAGCCTTATATTTTTCCAGTACCAGAACTTTAAAGCCGGCATTAGCAAGAAAATAAGCTGTAGGAGTTCCAATAGAACCTGCACCAATAATTATAACATCATACTTGTTTAACATGTTAATTCCTGTAGTATTGTATTTAAAAATTAATTATTTAATAATCATAAATCTTTACTGGTATTTTAAAATAATAAATACAGTTTTATCTATTTTTTTTATTTTAATACTAAATACATTTTTTATTTAATCTTTTTTTATTACATTTTTAATGTAATTATCTTCAAATTTTATCCGTAATTATTTTTTATTTTCAAATTTAAATACAATTATTTTTTTTGTTTTCAAAATTTAAATACAATTATTTTCAAAATTTATAATATTATTTAAGTATTTTCATAATATTTTTATTTTTTAAATGGAATTTTTACTATTTTGCCTGCAAAGTATTTAAATGGAACTTCTACGACAAGTGGTCTTGGTTTATTTGGTTCTATTTCATCTCTATTTATCTGAGCCTCTCGAAATAAAGAGGTTATCGTTGTAGAACAGGTTTTCCCTCCACATGCTCCCATCGATAATCTTGTGGCTGCTTTTATAAAGTTTATATCTTTTATCCCAAGGCTGATAATTTTCCTTACTTCTTCAACAGTAACCCTTTCACAGATACAAACAAAGTTGTTGTCTTTGATTTTATCTTTATCAGTTGAATTATTATTTTCTTTTAAATATTTTTTCTTGATAACATCTTTCTGTAATGGAAGTCTAAAAGAAGCGACCTTATCCGCAATATCCTCATTAACAGATAAGGTAACAAGACTTCTTTTGTCTTTTGGAAAATGCTTTATACCAATAAATTCTCCTTTACCGATAATATTTCCTTCATAATCTACCAGTTCATAATCTCTTTCTGGTAAAAAATTATCGAGAAATTCAAATGGGAAAGTAACATTAACTTTTATTCCATTTCTTTTTCTTTTATCGACAAGAGTTATAGCTAAAGCCGGACAGGTTAATACACATTGATTACAACCTATACAACCTTCTGTATAAATAGGAATATCATATATAGGATCGCCTTCAATATTTATAGCATTTTTAGGGCAGGATGTAACACATGGATTACAGGGAATCTGTTGATAACAAAAAATTCTTGGATAAACAAATCCAGTCAAATTTTGCCTTTTAGTAACTTCATCTTCTTTGAAAACCTTTCCACCTGGCATTTTTAATACTTTCTCTTTTTCAAATATCGATTGGTCAAAATTAACATTAAAATCAAAATCTTTAAGAAGTTTAAGTGCTGCAAGTTTTCCTGAAAACATTGCAGAGCTAGCTTCTGCTATTTCATTTGCATCTCCTGCTTTAAAGACTTTGATGCCCGAGGATTTTAATGAATTTTCAAACTCATTGTTTTCAGCAAGTCCAACAGCAATTAAAAGAGTATCTATTGAAAATTCTTTAATATTTGAATAATCAAAAGTAAAATCTTCTTTGACCTTGGCAATTTTAACTGATTTTACCCTTTCTTCTCCATCAGCTTCTAAAACAGTATGACTGAAAAATACCGGTACACCATATCTTTTTATTTTATCCAGGTGGACCTTATAACCACTTTGTTTTGGTGCGAAATCACAAATCCCGACAACTTTAATACCTGCTTGAAGTGCATGATATGCGGCTATAAGGCCAACATTTCCAGCACCAACTACAAATATTCTTTCAGAACCTAAAATTAAATCTCTATTCAATAAGGTTTGAAAAGCACCAGCACCAAAGATTCCTGGCAGGTGATTGTTTTTAAATGAGAGATATTTTTCTCTTGCTCCGGTTGCTAAAATTGCAGCTTTAGTTTTTACTATGTAATAGTTTTTCCCATCAAAAAAACCAATCTTACTATCTTCAAATCCACCAATAAAGTAGGTATTTGTAAAAACTTTGATATTAGTAGAATTTTCAATGTTTTTTTCAAGTATTTTAGCGATATCAATTCCTCGAGTGCCAGCATAACAATCTTCTTTTGAACCAAAAAATTTATGAGTTTGCAAGAGAAGTTTACCGCCTAAAAAAGGCTTATCATCTATTAGTATAACTTTTAATTCTTTATAATCTTTAAGTATAGAAGATGCTGCAAGACCTGAAGGTCCTCCTCCTATTATTACAACATCAACATCCATTTCGTAAATATCTGGAAAGTTACTTATATTTTCCTTTTTCAATTCTGGAAGAGAAGAAAGGCTATAAATTTGCATCCCTTCTTCAATTTGAGTCATACAGCCTTTTACAATATAACCATCTGCAATTACCCTGCATTGAGCGCACATTCCATTGGCACAAAATAAACCCTGGTAAGAGTGGTCATGTAAATTTTTCCCTATATTGTAAATTCCATAAGAAGCAAGAGCAGATGTAATCATCATCCCCTTATAGCCTGTATAAATTTTACCATTATAAAAAAATTTAATTTTTTCTTTATAATTTGAGCTAAGAACAGGATGATGATCAACTATTTTAGGTTTAGGTTCATTTATCACTGCATTCCTCTTTAAATAATTTATTTTTGAATAAAATTACATAAGTCAAATTTGATGTCAATAAAAAGAAATAAATAGATCAATCGATTTTATAATTAAAAAATGTCAAAATTAATTTTATCTATGATTAAAGAAAGTTAGAAGATAAATCTTACTGGCTTTATTTAATAAGAGTAAATCAGCTAAAAATGATGCGGTTTTACCTGTTGTGTAAATATCATCAACTATAAGAATATTCTTATTTATTAGATCAAGATTTTTTAATTTTACATAGTTATTGTTAAATATAAATCTATCTGCAAATAAAATTTGATTTTCTTTTCTTTGAATATGGAAATAATTCAATCCCCTTTCATAAAAAAATGGTATTAAAGGTTTATTTACCTTTTTAGATAGAATTTTCGCAAAAAGTCTGGAGGGATTATAATTTCTTAGAATTTTCTTGTTTAATGAAATAGGTACATAGGTTATAAAATCAACATTTTTACAATATTTTTCTATAATATCTTCTGGTAAAAAATAATCTAAAATTTTAACAAATATATTCATTAAATTTTTATCTTTCCTGTATTTTGCCTTTAAATATAGCTGGTAAAGATCATTATTTAAAGATAAAAGAGAAAAAACATTTTCTATATTTTTATGATGAAATTTATCACAAGTTTCACCATTCATAACTGCGGAACAGATAGGGCATCTTCTATATTTTTTATATATCAAAACAATATTATTAAAACACTTATTGCAAATGCCATCTATTGGCAAATCATCATAAAATTCAATTTCATTAGAGCAGAAATAACATAAAGGACTACCTAAAAGATAAGAAAATTTATTTAAATTTATCATAAAATTATTTAATTAAATTAATAAAAAGAAAATTACAACATTTTATAAATCAATATTTTATAAATCAATATATTTTATAATTCATCATATTTTATAAATCATCATATTTTACAAATCAATATATTTTATAAATCATCATATTTTATAACTTTATCTTTTATAACTCATTTAAAAGGCAAAAATACCGAAAAGTTCGAACCATGATTCAAAGTCGATTTTAAATCTAAAAGACCATCATGTACTTGAATCAAAGTCAAAACCATGGAAAGTCCCAATCCTGTACCTATATTATCTGGTTTTGTTGAAAAAAAAGGTTGAAATATTTTTCTAATGTTTTCTTTTTTAATTCCAGCTCCGGTATCTATAAAATTAATCCTATAAAATTTTTTACCAATTGAACTTTGAATGGATTCATCAGTGTTAATAGAATAACAATTTTCACCAATATCAGATAAAGAAAATGAATCAATTCTGAAAACTTCAATAGTTATTGTTCCACCCCATTTCTCATTTTCACTTCTCATTATAGTCATCGAGTGTGATGCATTTATAATTAGATTAAAAAATAATTCTTCCAATAATATTTCGTCTGCATCTATTATGCAGGGTTCTTTTGTAAAATTTAAAAATTCAATTTTTACCGATTTGTCTATGGATATTTTACTTATTCTTATTACCTTATCCAGAGTTTCTATAAGATTCACTTTGCTTTTGCTAAATTCTCTATGTCTTGCAAGAGATAGTAGGTTTTTTACTATTTTTTCTGCGCTTTCTGCCGTATCGAGAATTATATCAAGATAATCCTTTAGTTCAAATATTATATCAACCTTTTTTGATAAAATCTCTGTATTGGCAAGTGTGGCAGTACTTTTTATGCTTCCAATAAGATTATTGAAATCATGGGCAAGACCACTTGCCAAAGAATTAATCAACTCTCCTTTTTGAAGCTGTACAAGTCTTCTTTGAATCTCGACATTTTTTGTTATATCATCAATTATTATAATTAATTTTTCTTCATCTTCTTCTGAATCCCTTTCTTTAAAAATTAATGGTAAGATTTGAATATTAAAATATGTTCTGGGGAGACTGGTGAAAAGAAATTCATCAATATTTTGATTTGTTTTAACTTCTCTTGCCTTATTTATATAAATTTCAAGTTTTTTTAATTCTGGATAATATTGATAATATATTTCATCTTCATAAGGTAGACGATTTAAACCAAGTAAATTGCAAAATGTTTGATTGCATAAAGTTATTTTATCATTTTTATCTATTATTAATATACCGGTTTTCAAATTAAATAAAGTTTTAATTATTAAACTTCTCTCTTTTCTAATTTCTGACATCATCTTATTTAATTCTGAAGCTAAAATTTGAAATTCATCATCATGATCTATCTCTATATTAATATTATATTCCTGTTCCCGGCTTTTTTTTATAGAGGTTAGAATTATTTCTAAAGGTTTTGTCAGGTAAGATGAAAATAAAACAGAAATAAAGTAATTTAATATCAATAGAAATAGAAACAAAAGTAAAGATAGCAGAAATAGATAAAATGATTTTTTTATTAATGAATTTAATGAAAAATGATATACAATTGAATAAAGATGCCTTTGATAAAAATCAAATACTGGCTGAATAATTATTAATTCCAGGTTCCTATCTTTATAGATTTTAATATATGAACTTTTAAAGCCCTGTACCTTTTCTAAAATATTACTTTCAACAAATCTATCTTCACCATCATATTTATTTTTGTATAAAACTTCATCGAGAGAAAAGCAGATTTTACCATGTATATCAACAATTTTAAAATTTACCAAATCTTCTATTTCAGAAACTATCAAAAGTATATATCGAGAAAAGGATGGAAAACTTTCTTTATAATAGTTAAGATATATATTAATAATATTGGAAGAAATATTTTTTGTTAAAAGAAGCGCATCTTTTCTAAAAATATTATCTGTGTAATGATACAAAAAAATCGAAAACAAAAAACTACCAATAAATGTTATGATAAATAAAACCAAAGTAGTTGTTAAGAAAACTCTTTTTTTTAATTTCATTTTATTTATAACTCATCTCGAAGGCAAAAACTCTTTCATCTGATCTTATTTGCCATTTTAAGTTTGATTTAATGACTGCATTAAAATTTGGCCAGTATAAAGGGATATATGGTAATTTATTCATCGTTAGTTCCATTATTTTTTGGTACAGTTCTATTCTTTTTTTTTCATTGAACTCTTC
>JBKBTB010000077.1:0-7553 GCA_046291015.1 Exilispira sp.
TGTAAAAAGCTAAATAATAAAAAAATATAAACTCATATGATTATTCCACCTAAAATCTTAAAATATTCAATAAATTGTGGAAATGATTTTTTATAAGATTGATTATCTTTTATTATTATATTTTTATTAAAAAAGGTTGCAAAAATTGTAAGTGCCATAAAAATTCTATGATCATCAAATGAATCGAGTATTATTTTTGATTTATTTTTGTATATTTTATCCTCTAAATATTCTAAACTTCCATTAATTTCTACATAACTTGACTCGACTTTTATCTTTATTCCAAGTCTTTTAAGATTGACATATATAGATCTGATTCTATCTGATTCCTTATATTTTAATCTTTTAATACCATAAATTCTTGAACTGCCTTCACAAAAGCAGGCTAAAACCGAAATTATGGGGAAAAGATCCGGACAGTTAGAAATATCGTAAATAAAGGGATTTAATTTATTCCTTTTGATGGTAATACTATGATAAGTAGTATTTTTATTATTTTTGTTTATATTATTTTTTTCTTGACAGGATATTTCAATTTTAGCACCAACGAGTCTTAAAATTTCAATTATTTTTACATCTGGCTGAATTGAATTTATGTTTAAGTTATAAAATGTAATAGGTCCAGAAAGAGAAGCTGCAACCATAAAAAAACTTGCAGAAGACCAATCTGATTCAATTTGTATAAAAGATTTATAATCATTTGAATTTATAATATAATTATTTAAATCAAAAGTTGAATTTCCTTTTATTATATATTTTTCAATAAAATACTCATTGTTTTTCATATTTATAATTTTTTCTTTTTCTATTGAAACCCCTCCTTTTTTCAAAATATCAATTGTTAAATCAATAAAAGAACCATTATAATAATTTTTTAGTACAATTTGAGAGTCTTTATTTAAAAATGGTAGAGTCATAAGAAGCCCACTTATATGTTGAGTTGAAATTTTTGTATCAAGAAAAAATTTCCCTTCCTGTATTTTATTTTCAATTATCAGTGTCCTTTTGCTTTTTATATATTTTGCTTTAACTTTTGCCTGTTTCAAAGTATTTAATATAATGTTTACAGGCCGATTAAATAATTGCTTAGAACCTGTTAAAGCTAATTTTGTTGAAAAATAAGATCCAATTATTGAAAGAGCTCTTAAACAAAATGCGGAATCTTTACAATCAAATATTATAAGGGGACTTTTGCTTTTTATAAAAAGATTTTCATTATAATTCCCCTCTATACTTATTAAAAATCTATTATTATTAAAAATTTTAATTTTACTTTCTGGTTTAATCAATTTTACCGCATTAAAATATACATTTATATCTTCACTTAATCCAAAACCAGAAAATTTTGTGATCTTATTAGAAAATATGGAGGAAAATATTAATCTTGCAGCAACACTTTTAGAAGAGGGTAAAATTATTTTGCCACTTAATTTTGATTTCTCTATATGATATATCACAATCTAATCCAGAAGTTTTAATAAGGCATCATCAAAGATTTTGTAATCAATTTTTTTTAATTTTATATTATTTCTTTTATCAAAAAACGGGATAATATAACTATTATCCTTGTTTTTTTTATCCTGATGAATTTTTTTAATAATTATTTCATATAAATTTTGTCTTGATAAATTATTTTCTGAAAGCCATTGATCTAATTCCATATTATTTTGCATCTTAAAAGCTTCATTTATATTATAAGGAAGTTCAAAAGTTTCATATATTTTATTGACTTTTTCAATAATTTTTAAGTTATTTGAAATTTTTAATTTGTTTATAATTTTTAATTCTAAAAACAATCCTGTGTAAAGTGCAAGTCCATGGCTTAGATTTAATACAAGTTCAATACCATGAGATACAGTATGTCCAAGATTCAATATATGTCTTCTATTGTAATCTAAAAGATCATTTTTTACATATTTATATTTAATTTTCAAACATTCAATTAGATATAAAGGATTTTGGGTAATAAATTCTTTTAATTCTTTTATTGAAAATTTTTCAGTTTTATTATGATCATTTTTATAAAATATGTTTAAGTTTTTATCTTTAGACAAATTTAATCTGTCTTTTTTATTAAATTTAATCAAATTTATGAAAAATTTACCATAAAAACTATTATCAAGTAAAAGGTATTTAGTAAACTCAGCGAAACCAGAAATAAAATCAATATCGCTTAAAGAGTATAAAAAAAAAGGTATTAAAAGAATAAAATCCGGTTGATTTGTTGTGCCTATAAGGTTTTTTATCCCTTTAAAATTTACCGCATTTTTGCCACCAAAACTTGCATCGATCATTGAAAGGAAGGTTGTAGGTATAAAACCAAAATGTATTCCTCTTTTATAAGTACTTGCAGCGAAACCAGTAATATCTAAAAGAGTGCCTCCACCGATTGCAATTATAAAACTTTTTCTTGAAAGTTCATTATCATTGAAAATCTCCCAGAGTTTAATTATAAAATTTATATCCTTGCAATATTCATCTATTTCAAAAAAAATATATTTTATTTTATCTTTTGTATCCAAAATTTTAATTGTATTTTTTTCAAAATAAAAGTTAGTAATATTTTTATCAATTAAAAATAAAATTTTATCATAAGAATAATTTATTAAAATATTTTCTAATATAATATTTAATATTTCTTCTATTTTGACTTCAAAATTATTACTTTGATTTTTTAAAAAGACTTTAGTCAAATTATTTATTTTATCAAATCTGAAATAAAAATTATACATCTTTCTCTAATTCTGGACTAACATAATCTGAAAAAAATATAAAACCATTCACAGCAATATAGGAATCTTCTAAAAATTTATGAAAGTGAGTATGAACAAGATTTTTATCTTGATCCAAAGCTATAGCAGAAGCAAGTATTTTTATATTATCTTCATTAATGCTGCCTTCTATTAAGAAATATCCTCCTGCATAAATGTCAATAATATTTGCAAGATCTGGAATTTCAATAAGGGCTCCTCCTGCAGAAATATTTAATATTGTGGCTAAAATTCTAATATTTGTCCTGGAAAATTTTTTTGTGTTTTCATCAAATCGAAGGATAAGTAATGAAACTGGAATTGTACACTCTTTTCTGATAAACTTTCTTTTCTGTATTCTATATATTTTATCTGAATGAGATATCATAAATGCCTTCATTTTTGGATTTTCGATATCCCTTTTTATTTGTGTTGTAAACATATAACCAGCATCATCAGGAATATAAAAATATACATTGATTTCTTCACCAGTATATATCTGATTAATCCTTTCATCTAAAATTACTTTCTGAATTAAAATATATTCTTCTGTACAATCTAAAACCTTAGATCTAAAAAAATTTTTTTTATGTTCTATAACAATATTTTGATTATTTTTTATCCCGTATGTATTTAATATTTTTGTTTTCCCCTTATAAGGGATAAATGATGAATTTAAAATCTTAAAAAGAGAATTTAAAATAGTTTTCGAACTTTCATTATTTTTTTGATAATAATATTCTAATGCTGTATCTACTATAAAATCTTTTAATTTTAATGGTGAAATGAATAATTCCTGAGGATCTTCTATCTTTTTTTCCTTTAGTATATTAATAAAAAGCTTTATTGATGTATCATCTATTCTTTTATTTTTTAATGTTTGCTCTATATATGCAAATTGTTCTTCTCTTTTAGAATAAAAAATTTTTCTTGCATAACCAAGTATGACAAAGAAAAAAACAAATAAAAAAGCTATTGTAACTATTGTCAATATGATTGTAGTTGCAGTATTCTGCTCGATTTTAAAAAATTGCAAAGCCGATTCCATAGCTAAAGTATAAGACAATATTAAATTTTTTACAAGTATTTATTATTCTTTGAATATTAAAAATATTATTGTTTTAAGCAATTTAAAAGGCTCTTTTTCCGTATTTATTGTTCGAAAAATATTACAAACTGGTTATTCAAAAAGTAGTTATATACAATATTTTTTATAAAGAAATAGTTGTAAAATTTTAATCAAATAATGGTGTAAAAAAATTTAATTAAACGAAAATAAAATAAAAAGTTAAAAAATTATTTAAAAAAGAGGGAAAATTAATGGAATTAAATAATATAAGTTTTAGAAATGATGTAAAACTAAAAAGTGAAATTTATAAAAATAATTTAGAGATAGAAAAATTATCCAGATTTGATCAAAATGACTTGAAAAGAAGGCAGGTTGCTGAAGATTTTGCAAGTTTATTCACGCAAATGCTTCTTAAAGAACTTAAAAAATCAATTCATGAAGAAGAAAATCCTTTATATGGCGGATTTAAGGAAGATGTATTTAAGGATATGTTATATGAGCAATATAGCAAAATCTTAACAAAAGAAGGATTAAAGCCTCTGGTAGATTTGATTTACTCATCAACTTTAAGAATGGATGGGTTAAATTAGCCATAGGTTTAATGTCATTAACAGTATTAATATTATTCTTCTGGCATATAGTATCCAAGCCAATTTTTACCTACTCTACCATTATATTGGACTGTAACCAGTACCTTTCTATAAAAATCTGGAATATATGGATAAGGTGTCTTGTAATATACAATATATAAAGGTGATTGGTAATTTTTAAAAAGTTTTATTGCAAGATCTGGATAAAAAAGTTCTTCCTTTTCAAAAAAATATCCATTTGTTTTAACTGCTAACTCTTTTAAAAATGTTTTTCCATTTCCATTTCCAAAATAAAAGATATAGACAGGGATATAATTGTTTTTTGCATAATTTATAATATCATTTTGTGAATGAATCAAAAAAGAATTGTTGTCAAATTCACCATCCGTAAAGAGAATTATACCACCTTTAACAAATTTTCTTATAAATGAAGAGACAGCAGAGTAAAAAGCCTGATCAAAATAAGTGCTTTCTTTATAATTTGTCCTATTTGATATAGAATCTTTTAAGCCAAGAATATCCTTCTGAAATGATTTTACCTGTTCATAATTTGAAGTTAAAAAGTAGGAAAAAGCTATTGATTTATCTACTGAATAAATTTTTTCGACTATTTCATTAACTTTATCTCTATAGTTATACATTGATTTTCTGGTATCAACAATTATGTTTAATGCCGGGTATTCATTTATTAAATAAGAATAATCTGTATTTAATCTTTTAATGTTTGATTCATTTTCGGTAAATGTAAAATTTTCATCGGAAAGTCCATAAACAGTTCTTCCAAATTGATCCTTAACAGAAATATAAGCAACAATTAGTGGATAATTTCTAATATCCAATCTTTCAAGCTTTACATCAAGATTTAAGTATAATTCATCCTGAGGTATAAAGAAATTAAGTCTTTGTTTATATGGTTCAGACACTATTAAATTGTTGTTTTTATCGAGTATACAAAAATAGGGTTCAAATAATTCGGCAGAGCCAAGTATAATTTCCTGAATTGATTCTGTATTGAAATCATAGGCTAAGATCTTGTTTTTTGTTACTATATATAAAAAATCATTTCCGGGATAAAAAAGACCTCTTGGTTCAATTAACTCTTGAGACTCAATTGAATCTATATAATTTCCCCATTGGTCGAAAATATCCAGTCTATTATTATAGCTATTTGATATTATTAATATTTTTCTTTCAGGCAAGAATACAATATCCACAGGTTTATAAAATTCTTTGGGTTCTTTACCTATATCGCCAAATGAAAAGACAAATTCGCCATTACTATTTATTTTAACAATTCTATTATTCCCCTGATCCACAACATAAATATTGCCCATAAAATCTGTGGTAATGCCAGCTGGACCATTTAATTTTTCTTCCTTTTTGAAATTTTTTCCTATTTTTTGTAAGATTTTCCCGCTATATGTTAGTTTATAAATGATATTATTTTTATAGTCTGATATATAGACAAAATCAAACCTTTTATCGAATGCTATATCAAAAGGATAACCTAAAGATATGCCGAAGGGGGTCAGAGGTTTGTCTACTTTTCCATTTCTTACTAAAAGAACATTATTTGATCTATGACCTGTTAGGTAAATTCTATTTTTATTATCAACATCCATACCCATAGGCCATAAAAAAAAGCTTTTTGATAGTGTTATTCCATTTAACTGTTGATATATTGTAAATCTCTTTGCAAGAATTTTACCAATGAAATTTCCTTCTTGAAAATATATGTTTTCAAGCATATTTAAAAAAAGATCATCACTGAAACCAAATGATTTTAATGTCTCCCATTCAAATAATGCATTTTGTAAAAATCCACTTTTATAATAACTAAATCCCAGCATATATCTTGCTAAAAAATTTTTAGATTTATATGAAAGAGCTTTCTTAAAGTAAAAAATTGCCTTTTGATAATAAGCTTCATTATAATTTAAGATTCCAGACTTAAAGGCTGCAATTGAGTTTATATCTTCAATACTATTAACTGGTTGGTTTGGATTTTCCTGGGCGAAGGAAATAAAATTATTTGATATTGATAATAAAAATATAAAGGTAAAAAAAAGAAAAATTGATATAAATAATTTTAATTTTTTTTTCATCTTCCCCTTCCATTTACATTATAATTATATATTAACAAAAATAAAGTTCAAAAATTTTTTACTTTTGTAAAAAGATAAAAATTATTACTTTTGTAGAAAAAATAAAAATTTGTATTATATTATAAAAGGAATAAATATCAAAATAACAAATTTGGAGGATATTCCAAAATGAAAAAAAACTATTTAAAAATATTTTTACTATTATTAACATTTTTATTTGCAATCACTCTTTTTTTTGCAAACCAGATTACAGTCAGCAGTCAGATAACAAATGTTACTATTACTATTAAAGCAAATGTTAAGGCTCAAGTCTATATAAGTAATATATATAGGGGTGATACTCCTCTTACAATAAATCTTGGAACAGGTAAGTATCCTTTAAAACTTGTGGCAAATGGTTATAAAACATTTGAGACTGTAATTACCGTCTCTCCGACCGGGCCCAAAGAATTCAGTTTTAATCTTGAACCTATTGCCTCGACTGGAACCACAACGACAACAACAACCAGCACAACAGGTGGAAAGGCAAGATTAATAGTTAAAGCAGATATACCCTGTTATGTTTACTCAAATAATGTTAGAATAGGCATGACCCCTTTAGATGTTGAAATGTACCCTGGAACTTATGAAATTAGAGTTGAACCAACAGATAAAAGCTATGCTCCAAAAGTCGAAAAGATTAACTTACAAAAGGGGCAAGTTCTTGAGTTAAACTTTACATTTTTGGCTTTAAAACCTCAAAGTTATTCTATTACAATTAATGCAAATGTACAGGCGCAGGTTCTCATAAATAATCAACCGGTAGGCAATACCCCACTTACAACAAACTTAATAGCCGGTACTTATACAATAACATTAAACCCGCTTCAGGCAGGATACTCAAGTCTTACACAGACTATTGTTGTATCACAACAAAATCAGATTTTTAATTTTACTCTTAATCCAGTAAGTTATTCTATTACAATTAATGCAAATGTACAGGCGCAGGTTCTCATAAATAATCAACCGGTAGGCAATACCCCACTTAAAACAAATCTAA
>JBKBTB010000322.1:0-1707 GCA_046291015.1 Exilispira sp.
CAGAACTTGGTTATGCTAATTTTACACAGACAAATGGAACTGTTGTTTCAGCAGAAGAGCAGTATAAACTTGATGTTATCAATCTACCGACTTATCAGTTAAACTTTATATTTCAGATAATTTTTTAATTTTAGCTTATTATATGAAATATTTCATATAACTTAAAACAGGATTACTATTTAAGTTTATATATTTAATTTTATATATTTAAGTTTATATATTTAATTTTTACTTTTTTAAGAAATTAAAAAAAATGGCTGGCTTTTATTATCGCCAGCCATTTATTTTTAATTTTCTGGCTCAATGTTTTTCTGGTTCAATATGAATCGTAGCCTCTGCATTTAATTCTTCTTTTAATGCCTTTTCTATTGAATTTGAAATATTATGAGCAAAGTTTACATCTTTTATTCCATTCATCCTTATATGCAATGATATCTCAAGATGATCACCATATCTATGAATATGAATGTGATGAATATCTGAAATTTCAGAGGAAATATTATTTATTATTTCAAAAATTTTATTTCTGGTAATTTCATCAACATTTTCCCCGAGCAAAGAATTTGAAGAACCTTTAATAACATCATAGGCTGTATATAAAATTAAAATTGAAACAATAATACCAAGAACCCCGTCGATCCACCATAACCATTTACCAGATATAGCGGCAACAACTATTATAATTGCTGCTAATGCATCGCTTCTATGATGCCATCCATCTGCAATTAAAGATCTTGAATCTATTTTTTTCCCTGCCCAGATCGAAAAAGAAGCAAGCATTTCTTTTATTACCGATGAAACAGCAAAAACTATAAGACTTAATAATTTGAAATTTGCCATTACCTTGTTTCGAAGATTGTTTATAGACTCAACAATAAAATTAAAACCAACAACAGCTAAAAGTGTCCCGATGATTATAGATGCTATAAGCTCTGCTCTTCCATGACCAAAAGGATGTTCTTCATCACGAGGAAGAGATGAAATATAAAAACCTGCTATTACAACTATTGAAGTCAAAGTATCGGAAAGAGTATGCCATGCATCTGCAATCATAGATATACTTTTAGATTTAGAACCAGCATAAATTTTTAAGAAAAATAATGATGTGTTAATTATTATTGATAAAATACCCTCAAGATATCCAACTTTTTTAGAATTTTTAAAAAATTCCTTTACACCGGGCTTTTCAAAAAACTTTTGCATGTTGTACCTCTTTAATTAAAATTAAAATAAAATTAAAAAAAGATAAAATAAATAAAATTTAAAAACGCAAACAATTGAAACATCTAATTTTAATTAAAAAAACAGGTCCCGCAAGATTAATCTTGCTGCTAAAAGCCCGGCTTCACAATCCAATTAGGCTGGATTTAGCCTGATCCCTTTCATAATGAGTTTTTTATTATCATACTATTAAATTATGTCAAACAAAAAAATTAAAATTATACAAAATTTGATCTATTTGAAATACTATTATATTTTGAAATAATAAAATATTATAATGATAAAATAATATTATTACTAAAAGTGGTGAAAGAAGAAATAGGTAAAAATATAATAATTATTAAGATAATTACTATCCATATAATTTTTTCATCCTAAATATTAATTATGACTAAAAATAATAATATTTTTTGTCAAAAATTCTTTCCTGCAAAAGAATAGGAAAAAATTCACACAATTCAAATCTTCCACTGAAAGCCAAAGTAG
>JBKBTB010000323.1:0-1699 GCA_046291015.1 Exilispira sp.
CGCTAACATTATCAATAATTTCAATAGAATATTTACAATTTATTTATTTTTCAGAACTCTGATTATAATCTGAAAGAGAATTCAATATAGATTCAAAATAATCATTAATCTTCGAGAATCTGGAAATCTTAAAAACTATTTTATTTTCAGATAGCTCTGATAATAGGACAAAAGTATTTCCATTATTCAGGTATGCTCTGGTTAATATTGTTAAAAAAAACAGAAACCTTATCATTTCAAAATCAATATCACTATTGTTAGAATTTCCTTTTTCAGTAAGATTATCTTTATTCAGTAAAATTTCTATTGTTCTGGTTAAACTTTTATTTAAAAAGTAAGATATAATATTAAAAGAAAGAGAAATATCTGACTGCTCAACTTCGTAATATTTTAATTTTTCCAATTTTAATCCTTAATTCATTTTCTATTTTTATTTTCAATAATATTATTTTTCTTTAACTCTTTTAGTATTATTTTTAAAATATTAAAATCTTATTTTAATCATATGAGTAAACTGTTTGCTAAATTTTCAAGTTCATTTTCATTAAATTCTTTAAAAAAAATACCTCTATTTTCATTTTCATTCACATATCTCACAAAACAATAATATAATCCGCCAAATTTATAAGGTAGCTTATTTTTCTTGACAAATTTATAAAGAACTGCTGAATAAATATTATACTGAATATCATAATTGCTTTTGTTTATAACCTTTTGTAATATTTCATTATTTAATTTATTATTCAAATTTTCATCATTTTTTTCAAAATACTGGCTTAGATCACTGGTTTTCCAGTCAATAAAATATATCTTTTTATCTTCTATAAAAACAAGATCGATATAACCATTAAAATAGCCTTTGATCAAAAGATTCTTATCATCAGCTATATCCTTCGCATCTTCTTTATTAAAAATTTTTAAAATATCTTTAATTGTGCTATCTTTTGCTTTGGCTAAGAACATTACTTCCGGATAGATATTATTAAGATGACAGATCTTTTTATCAAGATTGGGTAGGGTTGCCTTCAGAGTGTTTACAATCATTTTTGTATTTTCTTCAGTAAAAAATTGAATAATTTTTTTATTTTTATAATATTTTTTTATTGCTTGCTCGCTTATTTTTTTAAATTTTTCTAAGATTTCAAAAGATGGATTTTTAAATAAATCAAAATTTTTCAATATAATATTTTCCATAGTTTCATGAAATATATTTCCAGCAAGAATACCACTAAAATCTGAATATTTTTCTTCAAAATCTATTTTATCTTCATTTTTATATGGATTAAATTCCATTACTATATTCAGTATATCTTTTTTTTCTGCTGAACTTTTTGCTAAATTACCAAAATGAGAAATTGAAGAGTATGAATATATATTTTCAATTTTCGAATTGAATTTATCAAGATCAATTTTCGAAACTTCTTTTAGATCAGAAAAGGAAAGTTTATTTTCATTTATTCCGTTTTTCTCAAGGTTTTTAACTTTATCAATTGAATTAAGATCTACTTTAATAATTTTGTCAGTATTAAGTTTATTTATAAAATCTTTCCCGAAAATTTTTATATCATCTTTATTTTTCTTCCCTTTTCCATTGTTTTTTGCCTTTTCTACTATGACTGGATAACAATATCTTTTAGCCCTTGTCAATGCAACATAAAGTAAATTAATATTTTGCAGCCAAATATAATTATAGTATAAT